>JBNMGO010000247.1:0-2985 GCA_050872285.1 Anaerotignum sp. | reverse complement strand
TCCATAAGCGTTGCGCCGTTATCATCGCAAAGGCTGCACTTGACGAGATAATCCCAATTCAGTTCGGGGAAATAATTCGCGGTTACGGCATATTCTGCGCGGATGCGTCTGCTGTTTTCATGGACATAGACATTGATTTCGTTCTTCACCTCATCGGAAATACGGTTGATAAAGTAATTGACAACCTCCTCGCCGTCATCCGTCAGGGTGTAGCGCGTGTTATTCTGCTCGCGCGTTTTTTCCAGCCAGCCGGCACTTTCCAGCTCGGCAAGGTATTGCTGTACGGAGAAATAGTCCATATAGTTTTTTTCCAGAAGGAACTGGCAAATTTCGCTATTGGAAAGGGAAATTCCCATTTTTTGCAACAGATGCAGAATAATCAGCTTATGCTCCGCCAGTTTTTTTGTGGAATACTGCATGGACATAACCTCCTTTCAAATAAAGTCTCTATCTTATATCATAGCACATCTTTTGGTTTGTTGTAAATAACCGCAGGGGGGATTTTGCAGGACATTCCCTGTCGGATGCGGTTTTCCCTGAGAAAACGATGCAGGCTGTTGAGGACATCCCGTTTTCTGAGACTCCAGAGGGGAGCGAGCAGGGTGTTTTTATCGCCGTCGCCTGTCAGGCGGTGCAGGACGATATCCTCACGCAGGTGTGCAATGCAGTCCGCGACAAGGGAGAGATATTCCTCTTTTTCCAAAGGAGTGTATTCCCCTCTTTGGTACAGGTCTGCAAGGTCACTGTCGGAAAGGACATGCAGAAGCTGCAATTTCACACCTTGGATGGGTAGACGATTGAGGTAATCAATCGTTTTCAAAACGGTTTCTCTGCTTTCCCCGGGCAGACCAAGGATGATATGCACCACAACGGGGATCTTGCGTTCCGCGAGGGCATAGACCGCCTGTGTGAAAACAGAAAGCGGATAGCCACGGCGGATGAAGGCGGCGGACTGCTCATCTGCCGTCTGCAAGCCCAATTCCACCCAGAGGTTTGTTTTTTCGTTTAACTCTGCCAGAAGGGAAAGGACATCCGCGGGCAGGCAATCGGCTCTGGTGGCAATGGAAATGCCTTTGATTTCGGGGCAGGAAAGGGCCTCCTCATATTTCTGCCGCAGTTCTTCTACGGGGGCATAGGTATTCGTGAAGGCTTGAAAATAAGCAATATAGGCAGGGTTTTTCCATTTGTCTGCGGTTTGCGCCTTGCCTTTTGCAATCTGCTCTGTGATGGAGAGGGCGGCGTTTTCCGCAAAGTCCCCACTGCCGCCGGCACTACAGAACAGACAGCCCCTTGTGCCGCAGGTGCCGTCCCGATTGGGGCAGGTGAAGCCGCCATCCAGAGAGATTTTCGCAGTCTTGCGCCCGAAAATGCTGCGGTAATATTCATTTAAGCTGCGGTAGGGTCTTTCTTCCATAAAAGCCGCCTTTCAGGTTCGGAGATTTCGTTGCCGTAATTTTTCGCAGAGCGCAGTTAAGGCGTGCCACTGCGGTTCGTTTTCCGCGGTCTGGTGAATCAGAAGGAGAAAATCCGCCTTACTGCTTTCCAGAAAGGTACGCGTGCGCTCTGCTTTGGGTTCCTTGCAGGCGGAAAGAAAGAGCGAAAAGCTTTCCTCCGTTACGGCAAGGGGGATACAGGTTTCTATTTTTTGGAGAATTTCCCCAACGGTTGTGCCGCCGCAGGTCTGCTTTGCCAGATGATGATACAGCGCGCGGCTGTTGAGGAAAATTACATTCGGGGCAGGGAATAAGGACTGCCCTGCAAGCTGCCTGCGCAAAAGAGATAAATAGCCGCAAAGGTCTTTGCGGCTGATGGATTCTGTCATGAAAATCACCTCAAAACGTGAGTTGTTCTGAGATAATATGCGCAGGGAGCGAAGGGTTTACGATAGCAATTTTTTACGGTGCGGTTGAAAACCCCGTTTTCAACTTACGCTTCAACCCATTTTTTGAGCTCTGCCAGAAGTGCGGCATTGTGCTCGGGGGAGAGAATGCAGAAACGCAGATAGCTTTCATCTAAGAAGGTGAAGGAGGACGCATCGCGGATAAGCATTTTTTTCTGAATACATTTTTCAAATAATTCATGCGCAGTGATGCGGTCTGTTTTCAGTTTCAGCAGGATGAAATTCGCCTCGGAAGGATAAGCCTTGATATTTTTCCAAGTGGAAAGCTCTGCGAAGGCTTTTCTTCTTTCTTCGGAAATCAATGTCTGTGTTTTTTGATGGAATTCAAAATCCGTAAAGATATGCTGACCGATGAAATCCGCAAGGCTGTTTACGCTCCAGGGGTTTGTGTTCGTTTTGAAGCGGTCCAAGAACGCCTGATTGGAGGAAATGCCATAGCCCAGACGGATGCCGGGGGCAGCAAAGAACTTGGAGGTGCCGCGGATAACGAAGAGGTTATCAAACTCCTTCACCAGAGGGATGGAGCAGATTTCGGGCAGGATATCGGAAAATTCGATATAGGTTTCATCAATCATGACGGATGCGCCGATTTTTTTGCAGTGTGCCAGAATTTCGCGCATTTCCTCTGTGCGGATGGCGGTGCCTGTGGGGTTATTGGGGTTGCAGGCAACGAACATCCCGACATCGGGGGTGAGGGCTTCGAGGAGCGCAGGCAGGTTCAGCTTGAAATTTTCTTCTTCCTTTAAGGGGAAATATTCAAACTTGCCGCCGCCGAGGGAAACCTCTCTTTCATATTCGGAATAGGCAGGCCCCATGATGATGGAGTGCTTTGCATGGACAGTCTGAATAAAGGTGGAAATCAGCTCCGTAGAGCCATTGCCGACAACGATATGGGAAGGGTCTGCGCCGGTATAGGTGCCGATTGCCTGCTTGAGCGCCTTATATCTTTTATCGGGATAGGTGCAGATAAGGTGCAGATTTTCCTTCAGGGCGTCCTCTGCCTTTTTGGGAAAGCCGAGGGGGTTGATGTTGCCGCTGAAATCAATGATTTCTTCCTTGGGGATGCCGTAGGTTCTCTGGATGGC
>JBNMGO010000004.1:0-13715 GCA_050872285.1 Anaerotignum sp. | reverse complement strand
GCATAGCAGAGCATGACAATCACCATCCAGCCGCGGAAGGTGCTGCCTGTGAAAAGCTCGCTCATCCTGCGGATGGAAACGGAAATCCATGTGTTGCGGAAAAAGCTTTTATTTTTCAGCTGTCTTGCAACAGAGAGCAGATAATTCAGCAAAATCGCAATCGTCACCAGATACAGCACGCCCAGAATCGTTGCAAAAACGTAATCCCAGAACAGCACCGTCCCCTGTCGGATGGTATCAATCAAAGTATGCGCCGCGAAGCCTGCGATACAGCCCAGAAGTGCCACCAGCAGGAAATGCACCTCGTTATACAGACGGTCGACCACGCCAAGCTGAATTTTGCCGCGTTTCTCGGTCTGCCCCGTCACGCACACCAGATAGCCAACGGAAAGCAGTACCCCCAGCAGGGAAACCGCCGAAACCCCAAAAAGAACAGGGATGCTCTTTTTCGCAAAGCCGAACCCCTGCCACAGGTCATAAAATTCATCCCCCGGCAATAAGGGGTCGCGAATCGCGCCGTAAAACTTGAAATTGCTCTTTTCCAGAACGGGGTTGTTATAGGTATCAAAATAATACGGATTTTCGCCCAGATGGTCGCTGCTGAAGCCTGCGGAAAGCACAAGCGTACGCGCCGCCTCGCTGATTTCGCCCTTCGTGGCATTGCCGCCGATAACGTTTCCGTTTTCGTCCTCTACATAGTATAGGAAGTTTTTCATCCCATCCAGATAACGCACGCAGTTTTTATATTCATCCAGCTGCCGTTGGATATACATCTTATAATAGGAAGGCAGACGGCTTTCCACCAGATTGCGGTATTCCTCCAGATTGCTTTGCAGGCTTTCGGGAATCGCCCCATGCACAATCAGCCCGTCATAGGCGGCATTGATTTCGGTATTGCCTGTAATCACGCCGTCAATAATGCCGTAGTACCGCTTGAAGCCGCTCAGCAGGTCATTTCGGTCAACCGCCGCACCCTTGGAAATGCGGTCCTCATTCTGATAATAAATATCCGCCTGCACCGCCTGGTCAAGCGTATGGCTGAAAAATTCGCGGAATTCCTCCGTATCATAAACCGTATCCGCGTTGATGACATCCCAGCTCCAGTTTCTGGAAATATTCACGCCCACAATGCCGCAGAAGAAAATCGACACCGCAAAGGTGAAAAACAGAAACACCGCAATCGCCTTATACCGCAGCCGATATGCCTTAGACTTTTTCGATTTTGTAGCCAATCCCCCACACCACCTTCAGATATCTCGGTTCCTTCGGGTTGATTTCGATTTTCTCCCGAATCCGTCGAATATGTACGGAAACGGTATTTTCAGGCGAAAAAGAGGATTCGTTCCAGACCCTTTCGTAAATCTCATCAATCGAAAATACCTTCCCCGCGTTTTCCATCAACAGCTGCAAAATGCCGTATTCCGTTGCTGTCATTTTCACCAGCTTGCCTTCCACGCGCACCTCTTTCGCATCCTTATCCAGCTCAATGCCGCCAATGCGGATGATGTTGTTTTTCTCCGCAATGCTGCCCAGAGAGGTATAGCGGCGCATCATGCTTTTCACGCGCGCCAGTAATTCCAGAGGGTTAAACGGCTTCGTGATATAATCATCCGCGCCGAAATTTAAGCCCAGTACCTTATCCGTATCCTCGGATTTTGCGGAAAGAATCAGAATGGGAATATTGCAGATTTCCCGAATTTTCACCGTTGCATTCAGTCCATCCATCTGCGGCATCATGATATCCAGAATAATCAGGTGGATTTCGTTTTCCTCCAAGGCTTTCAACGCTTCCAGACCGTTATACGCCTTAATGACATGATAGCCGTCCTGTTTCAGATAAATTTCTATCGCATCCACAATGCTGTGGTCATCATCGCAAACCAGAATGTTAAATTCTTCCATTTTTCAATGCCTCCTTTATGCATTATGTAATAGCATAACACGTTTTTCCGACAAAAAAAACCGCTTTCTCTTACGATTTCTTTAAGGTTATGAAAAAATACGCCGTTTTTTCGCTGAAACGGTGCAAATAAAAAAACTTCTTTTTTTCCGAAAAAAGTTGTTGACAAAACTTTATTTCTGCGATATACTAATCTCCGTTGCGGGTCATTAGCTCAGTTGGTAGAGCACTGGACTTTTAATCCAGGTGTCCCGGGTTCGAGTCCCGGATGACTCATTTCAGACCGGAGTATTTTGCTCCGGTCTTTTTTTATTCTTCCGGTTGAAAAAAATCCCCGAATTCAAGCGGCATGCCTGAAATTCGGGGTTATTTTTATTTTATCTGCAGGGGGTTATTCCACTTCGCCCTTTGCGATGGCTTCCTTCTTTGCTTTTGCGGTTGCCTGCTTTTTGGCTTTCTTCTCCCCTGCGGTCACTTCCTTCAGCTTTTCCAGTTCCGGGAATTCGCGCTCCATATTCACGCCTGCCATATCATAGCCGCGAATCCCTTCCATTGGGTTGTCCGTCAATGCAAGGCGGCTGAAATCATTCACACGCTGAATCCCTCTCTGGTCATGAAAGATGGACGCCGCGCCGTTGGTGCATCCGCCCTTGCACGCCATGCCTTCAATCAGGTTTTCTTCCAGTCTGCCGAAGGATGCCAGCTTCATGGTTTTGATACATTCCTCAATGCCGCTGCAGCGGATGGGGTTGATTTCCGTTTCAATGCCTTCCAGCTTTGCCACACGGCGCACGCTTTCCGCAACGCCGCCCGTTCTTGCAAAAATCCGCCCGTAGGAGGAAGGCTCCCCTGCGGTAATTTCGGGCATTTCCGCCAGTTCCAGTCCTCTTGCGTCAAGGATGGCACGCAGTTCCTCAAACGTCAGCACATAATCCACTGCGCCCTTGATATCGTCCTGCTTGATTTCGACCTTTTTCGCCGTGCATGGCCCGATAAAGACGATGCGCGCCTTTCTGTCCTTCGCGCGGATGGCTCTTGCCATGGCAACCATGGGCGAAACGACAGTGGACACATGGTCCATAAATTCAGGATGATTTTTTCTGACATATTCCACGAAGGCAGGGCAACAGGAGGTTGTTTTCCATTTCTTTTCCTCGATGGTTTCCACAAATTCCTTTGCTTCCTCAACGGAAACCATATCGCCCGCAATCGCCGCTTCCACCACATCATAGAAGCCAAGCTCCTTGATGCCGGCAAACACCTGCCCAACCTTGATGCCCGTATACTGGCTGGCAACGGCAGGCGCAACCACTGCGTAAACGTGGTAGCTTGTGTTGTTCCAGGAATCGCGCAGCAGATTCAGCACGTTCATCACGAAGGATTTATCCACAATCGCGCCGAAGGGACACTGCTGTACGCAGGAGCCGCAGGAAATACATTTTTCATGGTCAATCATGGCTTTTCTGTTTTCATCCATCTTTACCGCGCCGACGGAGCAGGCACGCATGCAGGGACGCATCACCTCACTGATGGCACCGAAGGGACAGACCTGCTTACAGCGTCCACATTCAATGCACATTTCCTGATTGATGTATGCTCTGTGGTTTACAATGGAAATGGCATGTCTCGGACAGTTTTCCTGACATTTATGCCCCAGACAGCCGCGGCAGGAATCGCTGACCACAAAACGGTCGATGGGACATTCGTCACAGGCGGAATCCAGCACGTTAATGATGCGGTCGCCCTCTGTCGGCTCCAGCACCAGACGCACACGATCCTCAATGATATGGCGTTCCTTATAAATACAGCAGCGGAAGGATGCCTTTGGCCCGGGAATAATCGCTTCCGCAATCTCCTTTTCCATATTGATTTCCTTATCCAGTTCCCCATTGAAGAAGCGGCTTGCGCACTCCTTGTTTACCAGATATTTGATGTACTGCACATTACTTTCAAACTTGCTCATAACCTTCACCTTTTTTTCTAAAAATACTACACAACAAAAGCGCACGCCCGCATCTCCTGATACGCGGAACCATACGCTCATTTCCCCTAAAATTGTTACTCATATTTTCACTCTTGTTATCATTCTAGCACACCTTTATTTCGCATGCAAGATAATGTATACAGAAAACTTCCCAAAGATTTCCACCCTTTTTCCCCTGTTTTTTATGCTTTTCCGATGGGTGGGCGCGCAGTTTGCTTTGTCTAATTCGCCTATTTTTCCGCACCGGACGCAGTCCCTTCCCCATGCGTTTTCACTCCACGAAAAAACCCCCTCCTCTGAGGAAAACAGAGAGGGGATTTTCAGTATGTTTTTCATGCGTTCAATTTATTGAATATGGCAAGGAAATCTCAATGCTTGTTCCATTTCCGATTTCACTTTCGATAAAAATTTTCCCGTTATGCAGCGCCGCGCCATGTTTGACAATAGAAAGTCCTAAGCCCGTGCCGCCGTTTTCCGCAGAGCGGCTTGCGTCCACGCGGTAGAATCTCTCGAAAATCCGCTCCTGCTCCTCCTTCGCGATGCCGATGCCCGTATCCCTTACGGTAAGGGAAATGCTGTCCGCTTTCCGCTTCAGGGTGACGAAAACCGTGCCGCCTTCCTTATTATAACGGATGGCATTATCGCAAAGATTGTATATCATTTCGGAAAGCACCTGTTTCACGCCACGAAACAGAATCGGTTCTGTCTCCGCAGAAAGGGTTACGCGCTTCTTTTCCGCCGCAGGCTGTAAGCGTTCGCATGCCTCCTGCACCAGCGCATCCAGTTCGACCTCCTCCTCGCAGAGGCTCGTGTCCTTTTCGTCCAGCTTGGAAAGCTTGATGATATCCTGCACAAGCGCAATCAGCCGCTGTGCTTCGTTGTATATCTTTTCCGCAAATTTGCCCATATCCGCAGGCGACACCATGCCGTTTTTCATAATCTCCGCAAAGCCGGAAATCGAGGTCAGCGGTGTTTTCAGCTCATGGGAAACATTCGCGGTAAATTCGCGTCTCAGCTGTTCGCGTTCTTCCTTTTCTGTTGCATCCAAAAGCACCAGTATCATGCCCGCAATGCCATCCTCCCGAAAAACGGGGTTGGCAAAAATCTGGCAGATTCTGCCGTTTGCTTCGAGCCGTTCCTCCCGATGCTCCCCTGCCAGTGCGCCCTCCACACTGCGGCGCACCGCGGCACTGCGGTTCAGCGAGAAGATATTTTCACCCTCCCTGACGGTATCCACGCCCAGAAGCGTTTTCACCGCGGCATTATAGGAAAGAATATCCCCTTCGCCATCCAGCACAAGCAGACCCTCCTGCATATTCGAGGTAATCGTATCGAATTCCTCTTTTCTGCGCTTCAGCTCTGCCATCTGGCGGTGAATCTCCCGATTCTGCACGGCAATCCGCCGCAGAAGCGGTGTCAGTTCTTCATACACCTCCGCCTGCTCGGGGTGCTCCAGATCAATTTCATTGATGGGACTTGTGATATTTTTCGCCGTGCGGAAGGCAAGGAAAACGGAAACCGCCATCATAATTGCCAGAATCAGAATCAACGGAAACGCCATCGTCAGAAAGACCGCAACCACGCTCATCGTTTCCACGGAAAGCCGCAGAATCGTCCCATCCGCAAGCTTTACGGCGTGGTAAAGCGTCTGCTCGGAAATCGTCGAGGAAATGCGCTTGCTGTCGCCCTCGCCGTTCTGCATTGCCGCCTGAATCTCCGCGCGGTCGCTGTGGTTCTCCATTTCGGAGGCATCCGCCGCAGAATCATACAGCACCGTGCCGTCCGCGGCAATCCATGTGAGTCTCGTTTCCGTGCCCTTGATTTTCTCCAGATACTGCACGCCGTCCATTTCAATGCCGCAGGCAACGTATTCCGCTTCCTTTTGCAGCTTTTCCGTCATTTCCGCCGAGGAAAACTGATACATCATCCCCATGGTCAGCAGGGAAACAGCAAGCATAACCGCCGCCGCCACCAGAAAAATTGCCCGAAAAATGCGATTCGTCATATATTTCCACCTACTTTATACCCTACACCGCGCACCGTTTCGATATATTCGCCACATTCGCCAAGCTTCTGCCGCAGGGTTCGGATATGTACGTCCACAGTGCGGTTTTCTCCGTCAAAGCCATAGCCCCAGATGCGGTTCAAAAGCTGATCTCTCGTCAGCACGCGTCCTTTATTTTCCAACAGCAGGCAAAGCAGGTCAAATTCCTTGAGCGTCAGCGTGACTTCGTTGCCTGCCACGCGCACCTCGTGCCTTGTTTTATTCACCGAAAGCGCACCAAGGCGATAAACCTCCTCGCTCTCCGCCTGCTCTGTGCGGCGCAGCAATGCCTTCACCCTTGCCAGAAGCTCCATCATCCCAAAGGGCTTCGCCACATAATCATCCGCGCCGCTGTCCAGCCCAAGCACCTTGTCATATTCGCTGCTTTTCGCCGTCAGCAGGAGAATCGGGAGCTTTGCCGTCTCGGGTGCCTGACGGAGCTTCTTCAAGATACTGATGCCGTCCTCCTCCGGCAGCATCAGGTCAAGCAAAACCAAGTCCGGTCTTCTTTCGGCGCAGGCACGCCAAAAAGCAGAAGGTCGCTCAAAGCCTTCCGCTTCAAATCCCGCGCTGTGCAGCGTATACGCCACCAGCTCGCGGATACTGTTGTCATCTTCTACCAAATAAATCAGCATGGGAACTCCTCCACCTCAAATCAAAGATTGTTCGTTAATCATCAGCTTAAATTGCAGTCCCAGCTTTTCCGCCGCCTTGCGGCACAGCACCATACGTTCCAGAAAGATTTCAAAATAATCCATCACAGAGCCATAATGCGTATCAACCGATAATTTCAGCTTAATCAGGCTATGCTCCCGGTTGATTTTCAAAAGGGACTTTTCTACAGAGTAATTGACTCTGTCATGGATGTCAAACGTTTTTTTCTCGGGATTGCGGACGCGGCTTCTGCGCACGTCACTTTTATCCGCCAGAATCAGCGCCGCCGCAATGGCATTGACGGGTACGCCCGTGCCCTCATCATGGTTGCCGATGGCGGCTACAATCGTCGCAATATCCTCCGCAGGCATATCCATTCTGTCCAGAATACGGAACGCCATCACCGCGCCGCTCTGCGAATGTTCCGCACGGTTGACCAGATTGCCGATATCGTGCAGATATGCCGCAATCATGCCCAGTTCCACCTCATGTTCAGAAAAGCCAAGCGTTTCCAGAATATATTTCACCGATTCCGCCACTCTCGTCACATGAGCAAAGGCATGCTCCGTAAAGCCCAATGCCGCAAGGGCTTCATCCGCCATCCGGATATAGGTGCGGATGTCCTCATTTTTTCGTATTTCCTCATAGGTAATCATGCACGTTCCTCCTCCGCGACAACATGCTGACCCGTAATGGAAAATTCGACCCATTCCGCGATATTTGTTGCATGGTCGCCGATGCGTTCCAGATATTTTGCAATCATCAGAAGGTCGATGCAGAATTCACCGTTTTTTCTGTCCTCGCCAATCAGACGAATCAGTTCTTCCTTCACCTTATCGAACAGACCATCCACCACATCGTCATACTGCATGACAGAACGCGCCAGTGTCAGATCCTTCTTGACGAAGGATTCCACTGCATCCGTTACCATCTTTACCGCCGCGCGCGCCATCTCCTGAATATGCAGCTTGCTCTGTGTATCCTGCTCGCCGAGGGTTGCCATAATTTCCGCAATATCCCCTGCCTGGTCGCCGATACGCTCCATATCGGAAATCATTTTCAGCGCGGAGGAAATTGTCCGCAAATCCCTTGCCACAGGCTGCTGCTGCAAAAGCAGACGCATGCAGAAGGTCTCAATATCCCGTTCCATGTGGTCAATCTCGTTATCCTTTTCAAAAACGACCTGCACCATCGTGCGGTCATATTTCATCAGGGCTGTCACAGAAGCCGTAATCGCTTCCTCGCACAATGCCCCCATTTTAATCAATTCAACATTCAGCTGCTCCAGCTGAGCATCAAAACGACTGCGTACCATAGCTTAACCAAACCTCCCCGTAATATAATCCTCTGTTCTCTTGTCTCTCGGAATGGAAAACAACCGTTCCGTATTATCATATTCCACAACCTCGCCCAGAAGGAAGAATGCCGTGTTATCCGAAATTCTGGTTGCCTGCTGCATATTATGCGTTACCATGATGATGGTGTAATCCTCCTTCAGCTTCAGCGCAAGCTCCTCGATACGGGAGGTGGAAATGGGGTCAAGCGCGGAGGTGGGTTCATCCATCAGAAGCACCTCAGGCTGCACCGCCAAGGCTCTGGCAATACAGAGTCTCTGCTGCTGCCCGCCGCTCATGCCGAGGGCGTTCTTTTTCAGTCTGTCCTTCACCTCATCCCAGATGGCGGCATCGCGCAGTGCCTTTTCCACGATTTCATCCAGTTTTACCTTGGAACGGATGCCATGTGTTCTGGGGCCATAAGCAATGTTATCATAAATGCTCATGGGGAAGGGATTCGGCTTCTGGAACACCATGCCGACTCTGCGCCGCAGCAGGTTCACATCCATGCCCTTATAGATATCCTCGCCGTCCAGAAGCACCTGTCCTGTGATGCGGCAGCCCTCAACAAGGTCATTCATACGATTCAGACTCTTTAACAGGGTAGATTTGCCGCAGCCGGAAGGCCCGATAAACGCCGTAATTTCCTTTTCGGGCAGCGCAATATTGATATTTTTCAGGGCATGAAAATTGCCGTAATATAAATCCAGATTCGATACGGATATTTTTTCTTTCATAGAATTTTCCTTTTCTTTGCTTTCTTTTTTCATTGTTTCACTCATTTCTCTTTCACACCGGCTTTCTTTGCAACAAAGGAGGACAATGCGTTAATCAGAACCACCAGAACCAGCAGCACAACCGCCGTTGCGTAAGCCTGCTCCGTATAAAGCCCTTCATTCAACAGGGCATACATGTGAACCGCCAGCGTGCGCCCCGAGGAAAACAGACCATCTGCCACCTGTGGTGCTGTGCCTGCGGGATAGAGCAAAGCCGCCGTTTCCCCAACGATACGCCCGATGGCAAGGATAACCCCTGCCAGAATCCCCGGCACTGCGGAAGGCAGAACAATACGGAATACGGTCCGCAGCTTCCCTGCGCCAAGCCCGAAGCTGCCCTCGCGGTAGGTATCCGAAACGGAACGGAGTGCTTCCTCCGTCGTTCTTAAAATCAGCGGCAGCACCATGATGGAAAGCGTCAGCGCGCCGCCCAGAATGGAATAGCCCCATTTCAGATAGATATTGAAAAACAGATACCCGAACAGACCAAACACGATAGAAGGAATCCCTGCGAGGGTTTCTGTTGTCATACGCACAACGGAAACAAATTTATTGCCGCGCTTTGCATATTCCACCAGATAAATCGCCGCACAGATACCGGCAGGCACGGCAAAAATCAGTGTCATTGCCGTAATGCTCAGTGTATTGATAATCGCCGGCATCATGGATACGTTTTCGGTGTTATAATTCCATTCAAACAGGGATGGCTTCAAATTCGGAATCCCTTTATACAGAATATATACAATCAGAGAAATCAGCACTGCCAGTGTGACCGCCGCAGAAAGTGTTACCAGAACCGCCAGAAAAAGCGAAAACGGGTTTCTGCGATAGGCAGCCAGCTTTTCTCTGAAACTTTGTTGATTGATTGCCTGCATCAGTCAGCCCTCCTTTTCAAGAACGAGAAGCTCAGATTGATAATCAGAATGAATACGAACAGCACAACCGCCGTACCCAGCAGGGCTTCTCTGTGCAGATCCGTTGCGTAGCCCATTTCCATAACGATATTCGCCGTCATGGTGCGGACACCGCTGAAAATGCTGTCCGGCAGAACGGGCTGGTTCCCTGCAATCATGACAACCGCCATGGTTTCCCCGACGGCGCGCCCGATGCCAAGCACAACCCCTGCCAGAATCCCCTGCTTTGCCGCAGGCAGAACAGCGAAGAATACGCTTCTTTCATGCGTTGCCCCCAAGCCTAAGGAGCCTTCGTAATAGCTCATGGGAACGGCGCGGATATTGCTTTCCGAAACGCCGATGATGGTCGGCAGAATCATAATCCCCAGCAGGATGGAGGCGGTCAGAATCCCTTTCCCACCGCCGCCGAACAGATTCTGCATGATGGGCACCAGCACCATCAGACCGAAAAAGCCGTATACGATGGAAGGAATCCCTGCCAGAAGCTCTACCGCAGGCTTGATGATTTTATACAGCCGCTTCGGGCAGAACCAGACCAGAAACACCGCACAGAGGATGCCAAGCGGCACACCCACGATGATTGCCCCTGCGGTGACATACACACTGCCGACAATCATCGGGAAGATGCCATATATATTATTTCCGGGCTTCCATGTTTTCCCCAGAAGAAAATCCGCTACGCCAATTTTGCCAATGGCAGGCACGCCATTGGCAAACAGGAATATACAAATCAATCCAACTGCGAGAATGGATACTGCCGCAGCAGCCATGAACACCCATTTCATTACAGTTTCTTTCATTTTATTTCCCCCTTCATACCGGGAATCACTGTGCAGCGGACCAGTCTGTCAGCTTGCCTGTGAAGATTTCCTTCACCTGTTCGCTTGTCAGATTGTCTACAGTGTTATTGTGGTTTACCACATCTGCGATACCGTCCATCGCGATGACTGTAGGGTTCAGTCCTGCCGCCAGCTCGCTGTCCTTCAGCTCTCTGGATGCCATGCCGATGTCACACATACCTTCCATGGTAGAAGTCATGCCTGTTGTGGAATCGGACTGCTGTACTTCAATCGTTGCGTTGGGGTTGATGGCAAGATATGCTTCTTTCAGCTTTTCCATCACGGGGGTTACGGAAGAGGAACTTGCCACAACGATTTTGCCTTCTGCTTCGGTGCTTTCAAATGCGCCCGTGTTGCCCTGGCTGATGTAGCCGTTTTCTTCCACAACTGCCTGCCCTTCTTCGCTCAGAATGAAGTTGATGAAATCCTGGGTCACCTCGCTGACCTCCTTGCCTGTTGCAATATTGAAGGGTCTTGCGACTGCGTAGGTGCCGTTTTTAATATTTTCAGCAGATGCTTCGACCCCATCAATGGAAAGTGCCTTTACGGAATCATTCAGAGAGCCGAGGGAAACATAACCGATGGCGTTATCGTTACCTGCTACGGTTGTCATCATAACGGCTGTGCTGTTTGTGATTTCCGCTGTGTCTGTGGTGTTGTCGATTTTTTCACCTGCGTCGTTTTTTTCTTCGATGCCGAACAGCTCGATGAATGCGCCCCTTGTGCCGGAGCCGTCCTCACGGGAAACAACCGTAATCGCGCTGTCTGCCGCGCCGTCCTGTGCGCTGTCCTTGCTGCCGCAGCCTGCTAACATCCCGACTGCTACTGTCATTGCCATTGCCAATGCAAATACTTTTTTCATATACATTTCTCTCCTTTTTTCTTATCTGTTCCTTTCGTTTACAGTTAAGAGTATATGATGGAAAGGTTAAATGAAAAATCATACTTTTGTTAAATCTATGAAAAATCTGCAATCAGTTTTTTCAATTATAACGTTTCGTTTTTCCGATTTTGGGAACATTGACTTTTAAAAATGAACATGATAGTATGAAATCAGTTTCCGTAAAAATACAATTTCAGGCGGAAAAGATTGGTAATAATTAGGAAGTAATTTTTTGTAAGGTGATAGCATGAGAATCAAAAACAAAGTGTTGATGGGGTCTGTTTTCTGTATTTTAAGCGCCTGTCTCTGGGGCGTTTCGGGTGCCGCGGGGCAATATCTTTTCAACCATGCCGGCATTTCGCCCGAATGGCTTGTTTCCGCGCGCTGTCTTCTGACAGGGCTCATTCTTCTGGTGTTTTATCAGGTGACGCGCGGCGGTGTTTTTTCCATCTGGATGGATAAAAAGGACAGAATCGGCATCATCATCTTCGTTTTGGGCGGCATGCTTTTCATGCAGTATGGCTATTTCGCCGCCATTGCCCATTCCAACGCCGCAACCGCAACCGTTCTGCAATATACCGCACCGGTGCTGATTGTCATTTATCTGGCAATTCGGCAGAAAAAGCTGCCGACAAAGCTGGAATGTATCGCCGTTCTGGGTTGTCTGGTCGGGACGATTCTTCTGGCAACGCACGGTAATCTGAAAAGCCTGAGCCTTTCGCCGCAGGCATTATTCTGGGGGGCGCTTTCCTCGCTCGCACTTGCGTTTTATACGGTCTATCCTGCGCGCCTTCTGGCAAAATATGATGCCATGCTGTTAATCGGGTGGTCGATGCTGATTTTAAGCTTCGTGATGCACTTCGTTCACCCTTCGTGGGACTACGCAGGCAACTGGAACAGTGCCGCCGTTCTGGCAATGGTTTTCATTGTTATTTTCGGCACAACCGTTCCCTATCTGATGTTCCTCAACGGCGTAAAATATATCGGGCCGACCAAAAGCAGCCTTTACGCTTCGGCTGAACCTCTGGCTTCCACGGTTGTTTCCGTTGTGTGGCTCAAGGTGCATCTGGAATTTATTGATTATGTCGGCTTTGTTTTCATCGTTGTGGCAGTGCTTCTGCTTTCCTTCGTAAATCCGCCGCAGGAAGAAAAGCCGAAAGAAACTTCATAAACGCACATAAAAAAGCCTCTGTTTCAGAGGCTTTTATTTTTATGCTGTTTCTGTCAGTTCTGTCTGTTTTCGCTCCCGTGTCTGCACCTCTTCCTTTAAAAAGGAGAGATACACAATGCACGCGAGATAGAACACCACATAGCCGCCAAAGAGCCAAAGCCCCCAGCCGCCGATTTTCTCCGTCCCCTGCACCGCGGCGTAAAGATAGAGCGCAAGCTCCGCCAGAAGCACAAGATTTCGGCTGCGGCAGACGTTCCGAATCGTTTTTTCCTCGCCGCCCTCGACCATGCCGACCTCTGCCGCCGCAGTCAGGATGATGTACATAAAATAGATGCGGATGCAGAGAATGAAAATCCCGACATAGCCCATGATGCTTTCATAAAACGGGAGCATGCCGCCGATATAGTTCAGCACGACCATTGCCACCTCATACCCAAGCATGACCTGCCCGAAGGTACGGATGCGCTCGATCCCCTTCACCTTGCCCGTCAGCATTTCCACCGCGCCGAGCATACTCATCCAGCCAACAAAATCGGGGACAATATCAAAGCCGATGATGTAAATATCAATCAGAAATAAAAGCATTGCCGTGCGGATGTTGCCGAGGGCATCACTTGTTTTTCGTGCCTGCGTTGTTTCCTTCTGCGTTATTTCTTTCTGTAACATTGTTTCCTGCATCCAACGCACCCCCTTTCAACGGAATCGTTTCCAGTAATTCCCTCTGATATGTATACAGCCGCAGCTCGTAGGGCTGCTTCATACGGGCAAAGGCATCCGCCAGATTGTCGCTGTCCCCGCAATACTCAAGGTCAATCGTGCCGTCCCAACTCGGATCTGTGCGAAGCACCTGCCATGTTGCGCCGATGGAGCTGCCGCCGTCACCTACCATCAGGCTGTCGATGCTCTCCCAATACTCGTCCTCCTTCATCTCCTGCGGACAAGCAATCGCAACCAATACGTTCTGCTTTTCCCAAAGCGCTGTGCCTGTGTATTCCAGATAGGCGGCGTGTGTCGCAAACGGCGCAAGCGTATCATTGAACTGCATCTCCTGATTTATGTCAAGCAGACTATTCATCACATCGTTGCTGCCGAAAAGGAAGCCCCATTGCCGACAATACGCTGCATCCGCGACCCTCCAGTCACCGACCTGCCGATAATTCCCCTGCGCTATTTCCTCCTCCAGCTTATATATCCCATAGTTCACAGTGCCGTAGAT
>JBNMGO010000149.1:0-4213 GCA_050872285.1 Anaerotignum sp. | reverse complement strand
TATGCCGCAAACGTCACAGAGGATGACCTGGCGGATGACGGCGCATCCAACGAATTTGTCGGCAGAGTGAGAGAATATGCCGCCGCAGAGCATAACGAGGTATTCGTGCTGTGCGCAAAAATCGAGGAGGAAATCTCCGATTTGGATGAAGAAGATAAAAAGGAATTTCTGGCGGAATTAGGCGTGGAAACCAGTGGTCTGGATCGTCTGATTGCCGCAAGCTATAAGCTGTTGGGCTTAATCAGTTATCTGACCGCAGGGCCGCAGGAATCCCGTGCCTGGACGATTACCAAAGGCACAAAGGCACCGCAGGCGGCAGGCAAAATCCACTCCGACTTTGAACGTGGGTTCATCCGCGCAGAGGTTGTGCATTATGATGACCTCATGCGTCTGGGTTCCTATAACGCCGCAAAGGAACAGGGCTTAGTCCGCTCCGAAGGCAAGGAATATGTGATGAAGGACGGCGATGTAGTGCTGTTCCGCTTCAATGTATAAAGGGCATGCATGCCCTAAGTCGAAAACAGGCATAGCACAAAACCCCCTATCTTTTGATAGGGGGTTTTTGATTTTCTCTATTTATTCGTCTAACAGATTCTTAACTAAGAAGGAAACATCAACCTTTTCCTTCAGAATCCCATTCTCATACATCCAATCCGCATTCTTCTGCCATACAGAAACATCCTGAGACAGGAATTTCGCATCCTCTGTTTCCATCACAGGCAGCAGGATTTCCATGCTCTTTGTTTCCACTGTCTTGGACAGAGGGAAGTTTTCTTCGTTCTGGTGGTCAAGCAGAATCTGCAGTGCTTCCTCGGGGTTTTCCTTCATGAAGTCAAAGCCCTTGCGGCATGCGCGCAGGAATTTCTGAATCTTTTCGGGGTTGTTGTCCACTTCATCCTGTCCTGCCAGGAATACCAGCTCATAGCTCTGGGGTACGCCGTAATCCGTAGGGTAGAAGTAGTTAATGTCAAAGCCTTCTTCTTCCAGCTGAGGTACTTCGTGGTTTACCATGTTGCCTGTTGTCGCGTCCACCTGTCCGGTTGTCGTTGCGGTCAGCAGGTCAAACCCAACATCCACAAATTCGCAGTCATCCGCCGTCAGTCCGACATTTTTCAGCATGGATGCAATCTGTGCCTCGGAAAGTGCCGTGCCACTGTAGCCGATTTTCTTGCCTGCCAGATCCTCTGCGCCCTTGATGCCGCTTTCCGCAAGGGAAATCACAACATTCAGAGAGCTTTGCGTCACCGCACCGACGGAAACAATGGGAACATCCCCTTCCACCGCCGTCTGGATGGCATCCTGCAAATAGTAAATCCCGATATCCGCCTTGCCTGCCGCAGGCATGGAAATGCCGTCATTCGTGTTTGCAGGGAAGTTAATCACCAGGTTCAGTCCTTCGTCCGCAAAGTATCCCTTCTCCTGCGCTACATACAGGAAGGAATGAATCGCATTGGGGTACCAGTCCAGAACAATATTAAAATCCTCCAGAGCGGTATCATCCGTTTTTGCGTCATTTCCGCCGCCGCAGCCTGCCGCACCAAATGCAAGCACCGCCGCCATGCCAAGCGCCATCAGTTTCTTTTTCATAGCTTACCTTCTCCCTTCTTTCCGCGAGCCTGTTACAGCTCTTTTCTCCATGTGATGATTTTCTTTTCTATCAGGGTAATGATGCCAACTGCCACCATTGCCACAACGGACAGCAATACCACAGGCGCGAAAACCCCTGCACCGTCCAGCTGTGTCATCATTCGTTTGCTGAAATAGCCAAGCCCCTTCTGCGCCCCAAGCCATTCCGCGATTGCCGCCCCGATGACGCTCATCGGCACAGACATCTTAATCGCCGAAAAGAAATGCGGCAGAGCCGTCGGCAGCTTCAGCTTCAAAAAGATATCCTTTTTTGTTGCACCGTAGGTAAAAAGTAATTCTTCCATCTCCCGTTTTGTCCCCTTCAAGCCGTCAAAAACGGTAATCGCAATCGGGAAAAACGTCATTAAAATCGTCACAAGCACCTTGCTCCAGATACCGTAGCCGAACCAGAGGATAAACAGCGGCGCAAGTGCCGTTGTGGGAATCGTCTGGGATGCAATAATAACGGGGTAAAGCGTTTTTTCCAGTCTGGGGTTCCAGTCCATCGAAATGGCAAGCAGAAGCCCCAGTACAACGGAAATGCAAAGCCCCAGTGCCGTCACGCCCATTGTTGCCGGCAGATGCACCAGAAACAGCGGCTCTCTCAGCTCCCACAGCCGCACCAGAATCTGCGTGGGCGAGGGCAGAATATACGCCGCATTGATGCCCATTGCCGCCCCCTGCCAGAGAAGCAGGAGAATAAATACCAGTATCAGAGAAGAAATGTTTCGTTTCATAAGCGCACACTCCTTCTCAGTTTCCCAATCAGCTGTTCCTTCAAGTCCACAATCTCAGGCTTTTTCAGGTCGCTTCTGTCCCGATGCGCCGGCAGAGGCACCTCTACCATCTCCATCGAGGAAAACGGTCTGTCCTGAATCACAAAAATCTTTTTTGACAGGAACACCGCCTCCTCCACGTCATGCGTGATAAAGAGAATCGTCTTATGGTAATGCTCCCATTGCTCCAGCAGCCATTCCTGCATTTCCACCCTTGTCAGATAGTCCAGTGCAGAAAACGGCTCGTCCAATAAAAGCATATCCGCCCCCGAAAGCAGGGTACGCGCAAAGGAAACCCTCTGCTTCATCCCGCCCGATAAATCCTTCGGGTATTTTTTCATATATTCCAGAAGCCCCACCTGCGTCAGCACATCCTTACAGCGTTTCTGCTGTTCCGCCGCAGGCACACCTGCCAGTTCCATCGGCAGGCAGATATTTTTCTCAATCGTCCGCCACGGGAAAAGCAAATCCTTCTGCGGCATAAAGGCACTATACTGCTTCTGCTCACCAATCGGCTTGCCGTTTACCAGAATTTCGCCCTTCTGCAGCTGCTCCAAGCCGTTAATCAGGCGGAAAATCGTACTCTTGCCGCAGCCGCTCGCCCCGATAATCGAAACGAAATCCCCTTCCTCTACGGAAAACGAGAGATTCTCCATCATCGGGAACTCGTCCACCGCATAGCGGAAGGAAACATTTTTAAATTCCAACATCATTTGTACACCATTCTTTCTGTCTGCAAAAAATCCTTTTACAGAGCCCGTTTATTCGGGGATTTCCTCATACGCCATATCCCAGAACATTGCCTCATACCGGCTGCAATTTACGAAAATCTCCTTCAGATGCTCCTCTCTCTCCGCAGAAACATCCTTCCCCAGTTCGTTTACCAGATCAATGATTTCCTGTGTGGTTTCGCAGTATTCCTTACTGCAATAGCCGCGCACCCATTCGCCGAACAGCGGATGCTCCAACGCCCCGGGGATATGCTGATGATGCTCCCCAATCATCTGATAGCTCCATGCGCAGGAAAGCACCGCCACCAGAATTTCCAGAGGGCCGCCCTTGTATGCTTCGTCCAGCATATAAGAGGTGTAGGACTGGTTCGTCAGTGTGGATTTTGTGGTTGCCACTTCCTGCTCCGTAATCCCCAGACGGGACATATACGCCTTATGAATATTCATTTCCCCGTCCAGTGTGTCATGCACCATGTAGGAGAAGCGCGTCATCAGACGCTCGTCCTCTGTTTTAATCACGCCCATCGCAAAAACCTTCGCGTACTGCAAAAGATAACGGTAATCCTGCACCATATAAAAACGGAATCTGTCCTCACGCAGTGTCCCTTCGCCCAGCTCCTTCACAAAGGGCTGTTCCAGATACCCGTCCCAGATGGGTTTTGCCGCTGCATATAATCTGTCTGTCAAGCTCATGTTTTTTCTTCCTTTCTTCTGCTTTTTTCCATCCTTCAAAAGAAAAGACCTCTCCCCATCGGAAAAGGCCTTCGTTTGTCTTCGTTGTTTCGCTTCCCTCCGTTGGTATTAACCACATCAAGTTCAAAGGGTTGGAATTGCATCCTCTCAGCTGTATCAGCACCCCCAGCTTTTTTGTTGATTTCCTTGATTATAGCATACTTTTTTCAAATGGCAAATACTTCTTTTCTCAATTAGAGAAATTACGGAAAAAAGTACCTGTCGCTTTTCACAAAAATTTCAAAAAAACTTAAAATTATTTTACTTTACTTTTTCCGGAAAATGACTACACTAAAAAAGGTGCAATAATAATAAGTTGCCGAACTACCGCGGAAGGGTTCGGGAAAC
>JBNMGO010000067.1:0-6640 GCA_050872285.1 Anaerotignum sp. | reverse complement strand
GTTTCAAGGCTTTTCAGCCGATGGAACTCGTCTGTTTATTCTTCTGTTTCAACAAGTCGAAATCCTGATTTCGACTTAGGGGTCGACTTTGTCGACACCCTAAACCGTCGGCAGGGCCGACGGTCTGCTTGCTATCGTTGCTTTTTTCTATCTTACCATAGCAAAAAAAGATTGACAAGAGAAAGCAGACCCCTATCTGTGTATTTTTCCGAAAAACAGATAAAAATATTTTATGGGACGGATAAAAGTTTTTTTGGGAAACACACGGGAAAACAGTTGAAAGTTGAAGAAAAACCAGATATAATGTGGGAGTTGGCGTTTTATCAATATAAAAGGAGGGTTTCTTTTGGATTTTATTGAAAAGTGTTTCAAATTGAAGGAAAATCGTACCACCTTCAAAACAGAGCTGATGGCAGGTCTGACCACATTCATGACGATGGCGTACATCCTCGTGGTTAACCCCAGCATCCTCTCTACCACAGGCATGGATGCCGGTGCGCTTCTGACAGCAACCTGTATCGCTTCTGCCTTAGGTACATTCTTTATGGCGTTTTTCGCAAACTATCCCTTTGTACTGGCACCCGGTATGGGCTTAAATGCGTATTTTGCATTTACCATCTGCGCGCAGAAGGGGTATAGCTGGCACATTGCGTTGGCTGCGGTATTCGTGGAAGGTATCATTTTTATTATTTTATCCGCAGTAAATGTCCGCGAGGCAATCTTCAATGCAATTCCCGCAAACATGAAAAAAGCCGTGAGCGTTGGTATCGGTATGTTTATCGCATTTATCGGCTTGCAGAATGCAGGCGTTGTTATCAACAATGCTTCTACCTGCGTCAGCCTCGGTGATGTGAAAACCGTACCCGTTGCACTGGCTCTGATTGGTACCATCATCACACTGGTACTGGTAATCAGAAAGGTAAAGGGCGCACTTCTGGTTGGTATCCTGATTACATGGATTCTGGGTATCATCTGCCAGGTGGCAGGGATTTATGTGGTTGATGTGGAAGCAGGCGTATATTCCCTGATTCCCACAGGTGTTATTTCCGCACCCCCCGGCATCGCACCCATCGCCGGCAAGCTGAGCTTCTCCGGTATTTCCATCTTCGATTTTATCGTTGTTGTATTTGCATTCCTCTTTGTTGACCTGTTCGATACACTGGGCACGCTGATTGGTGTATCCACAAAAGCAGGCTTCCTCGATAAGGAAGGCAAGCTGCCCAGAATCAAGGGCGCACTGTTCGCAGACGCACTGGCAACCACAATCGGTGCTGTTCTGGGTACATCCACAGTAACAACCTTCGTTGAATCCGCATCCGGCGTTTCCGACGGCGGTCGTTCCGGTCTGACAGCATTCACAGCAGGTATCCTGTTCCTGGTTGCGCTGCTGTTCTCTCCCATCCTGACCACCATTCCTTCCTTTGCTACCACACCTGCACTGGTTGTTGTTGGTCTGATGATGGCAGAAAACGTAAGAGATATTGATTTCTCTGATTACACAGAAGGCTTCCCTGCATTCATGACAATCCTGATGATGGTTGTATGCTACAGCATCTCCGAAGGTCTGGTATTCGGTGTCATCTCCTATGTACTGCTGAAACTGTTCAGCGGCAGAAAGAGCGAACTGAATCCCGTTATTGTCATCATTGCAATTCTGTTCTTCTTAAAGCTGATTCTTGGCTGATTTGCAATTTCATAAAAACGTGTTATAATAAGCACAAAAACGGATACCATGTCCTGAGAATTGATTTTTTCGGGGCATGGTTTCCTTGTGGTTTACCCGTTAAAAAATTGCTAAGAAATGAATTTGAAATGTCCTTTTTCAGGGACAGGAAAGGCTGGTTACTATGAAAAATCTTCTGGTTGCCCAATCCGGCGGGCCATCTGCTGCCATCAATGCGACCCTGGCAGGCGTTGTGGAAAAAGCAATGACCAATCAGAATGTTGGTAAAATTTACGGTGCGAAAAATGGCATTATGGGTATCCTGACGGATAAGCTGATTGATCTGACAGAAACACTGGCAGACCCCGAAACCTTGCAGCTGCTCTGCCAGACCCCGTCCTCCGCGCTCGGCTCCTGCCGCATGAAGCTGTCCGATTGGGAGGAAAGCACCTTTGAATATGATAAGATTCTGGGGATTTTCCGCAAATACGATATCGGTTATTTCGTTTATATCGGCGGGAATGACTCCATGGATACTGTGCATAAGCTGGCAGGCTTCTGCGAACGGATGCATGTGGATGATATCAAAATTATCGGCGCACCCAAAACGATTGATAATGACCTGATGGAAACAGACCATTGCCCCGGCTTTGGTTCTGCGGCAAAATATGTTGCGGCAACGATGTCCGAAATTGCCTGCGACTGTAATGTATACGCGCAGCCCTCCATCACGATTGTGGAAATCATGGGCAGAGATGCAGGCTGGCTGACGGCCTCCTCCGCACTTGGCAGACTGAACGGAGATTCTGCGCCCGATTTAATCTATCTTTGCGAAAGACCCTTCCTTGTAGACCGTTTTCTGGAGGATGTCCGCGAAAAAATGGCGGAAAAACACTCTATCGTCATTGCGGTCAGCGAAGGCTTACGCAACGAAGAGGGCGATTATGTGACAGATTCCCTGCAGGACAGAGCAGCGGACGCTTTCGGGCATAAAATTCTGGCAGGCGCAGCGCGCTATCTGGAGGAAATTCTCCGCTTTGAAATCGGCTGTAAGGTCAGAAGCATTGAGCTGAACGTCATGCAGCGTTGTGCGTCCCATGTGGCATCCGCATCCGATATTTATGAATCCAGACTGATTGGCGCGGCGGCGGCAGATTATGCCATCAGCGGCGGCACAGGAAAAATGGCTTGTATTCGCCGTACCTCCGAACAGCCTTACCGCATCGGTATCGATTTCGTGGATATCGGGCAGATTGCGAACCATGTGAAAACTGTTCCCGATGCATGGATTAACGAAGCAGGCAACGATGTGACAGAGGAAATGCTTGCATATCTTCTGCCGCTCATTCAGGGCGAATTGCCCTGCACCTATAAAAACGGTGTTCCCGTGCATCTGCATCTGTATTGATTTTGAAAAGCCGCGGAAAAGCGGCTTTTTTTGTGGTATAAATTCCGTTTTTTGTGTCCATACTCCCTCCAAAGAGGTGATACGATGCGAAAAACAGCAGTCATTGCAGCTCTGCTCAGCTTTCTGGTTTGCCTGCTGGCAGGGTATTACGCAACCCTTTGGATGGGGGAGAGGCATCAGGCGGCAGAAGCAGAAACTGCCGTTCTGGGAGAAAAAAAGCGGATTCACGCCGGAACAAAAATCATTTATCAATATTTTTATACGCAGGACAGAGTGATGAAAAAGCAGATCGAACTGGCACCGGAATTTTTGCAGGGGCTGGATTTGGAACAGCTGAAAAGCATATATACCGGCTGGCAGGTGGTCTTTTTCTCGCCGGAGCAGGTGATTCTGCGGTGCAGCATCGAAGGGCTGAGTGATGAGGTTTATGTCCTTGGTGAGGAGGAAGGCTTTCTTGCCGTTTTTTATGAGGATGAAAAAAAGCAGCTACGCCTGAAGGAGCGCACAGAACTGCCGCTTTCTGCTCTACCGGATGGCGAAGCAAGGCAGATTCGGGAAGGGATGCGCGTGATTGGGGAAGAAAATCTGGCAAAGGTGCTGGCGGATTTCATGTCATAAAACATTTTTAATAAGAAGATTTTATTGTAAAAAGCGTGCTATAAATTTCTCTTATTTCCAAATGCACCTTCCTTTCTGGACAAGAATTGCCCCACATGATATACTGAATTTGTGAAAACTCCCCAATATTTTCACCAATTATACCTTCTCTTTTTTAGAAAAGAGGGAGCGACCGCGGATCATTTCATGGTCGCTCTTTTTCTGTTTGGAAGAAGAATGTTCCGGAAAAATTGACACCTGCCGTCCTTTCCCCTTATAATAAAAACCAATGAAAATATATCTGTGCAAGGAGGTGAAAGCCGATGAAAGAGTATTTAGGTTTGTCTGCGGAGGAATTTCGCATACAGGCATTCTATAGCGATGAAACAAAGCAGTTCCGTTCTCCTGCGGAGCCGACCGCGGACGATTGGGTCAGCGTGCGGATTCGTGTCGGAAAGGGAACGGTTTCCGCTGTTTTCCTTTGCACGAATGAACGGGAATATCTCATGGAGGAGGCAGAAACGGAAGGGCTTTTTTCTTATTTTCAGGCGGCTTTGCCCCCAACGGCGGAGAAAACGACCTATTATTTCCGCCTGCAATGCGGCGAAACGGTAGGCTATTATACAAAATACGGCTATTTTTCGGAATATAAGCACGAAGGGGAATTTCAGATTTTCCGTGATTATCAGACCCCCGATTGGGCGAAGGGCGCAGTGATGTATCAGATTTATACCGACCGCTTTGCCAACGGGGACGCATCCAATGATGTGAAAACGAATGAATATATTTATCTGAAGCAGAAAACCGAACAGGTGACGGATTGGAACAGCCTGCCTGCCGCAAGCGACATCAACCGTTTTTACGGCGGCGATTTGCAGGGCGTGATAAACAAATTGGACTATCTGGCGGATTTGGGCGTGGAAGTGCTTTATTTCAATCCGCTTTTCGTTTCCCCGAGCAACCATAAATACGATACGCAGGATTATTGGCATATCGACCCGCATTTCGGGAAAATCGTCAGAGAAAGCGGTTCTGTTCTGGCGGCGGATGCCGAAACAAACGAAGCCGCAACGCTTTATGCTTCTCGCACAACGGAGGAAGAAAACCTCGCCGCTTCGGATGCGCTTTTCGCCGAATTGGTGCAGCAGGCGCACGCAAGAGGGATGCGTGTCATTCTGGACGGCGTTTTCAACCATTGCGGCGCGTTTCATAAATGGCTCGACAGAGAGGGCTTTTATAAAGGCAAGGTGCGCGGCGCGTATCAGCACGCGGACAGTCCCTATCATGATTATTTTTACTGGAACTCAGACGGAACCTACGAGGGCTGGTGGGGCTATGAAAACCATCCGAAGCTGAATGTTGAGGGCTGCGCGGCGCTCAGGGAAGAGCTTCTCGCGATTGCAAAGCGTTGGGTTTCGCCGCTGTTTGGTGCGGATGGCTGGCGGCTGGATGTTGCCGCTGATTTAGGCAAAACAGAAGCCTTTAATCACGCCTTCTGGCAGATGTTCCGTGCCGCAGTGAAGGACGTTTCTCCCGATAAGCTGATTCTGGCGGAGCATTACGGTGATGCCGCCCCTTGGCTGACGGGCAATCAATGGGATTCCATTATGAATTACGATGCCTTCATGGAGTCTGTCACATGGTTTCTGACGGGCGTTTCCAAGCACAGCACAGAAAAGCGTGATGATATGTATAATAACGCGGATGTGTTCTGGGGAACGATGAGCTACCAGATGGGTAAGCTGCCGTCTCAGGCAATTTCTGTTGCCATGAATGAGCTTTCCAATCATGACCATTCCCGTTTTCTCACGCGCACCAACCGTCAAATCGGCAGAGTGGAAACACAGGGCAGTGCCGCGGCGGATGCAGGCGTGGATAAAGCGGTTCTGCGCGAAGCCGTTCTCCTGCAAATGACATGGAACGGCGCACCGACCGTCTATTACGGGGACGAAGCAGGCGTGGCAGGCTGGACAGACCCTGATAACCGCCGCACCTATCCCTGGGGCAGGGAGGACTTGGCGCTGATTGCCTTCCATAAAGCGGCAATTTCCCTGCGGAAAAATTATCCCGTTCTGCGGCATGGCTCGCTGAAGCAGCTTTACGGTGCTTACGGCGTGATTGCCTATGGGCGTTTCGATGGAACAGAAAAAATTCTGGTTGCGCTGAATAATACAGAGGAAACCCAGACTGCGTCCATTCCTGTCTGGCAGATGGGCGTGCAGGCGGAAAGTACCCTGCAAAATTGTCTCATGACGAATCAGGACGGCTTTACGGTGTTCGGCTTTCAATATCCTGTCCGAAACGGGAATGTTCTGCTGACTCTGCCGCCGAAAAGCGCAGTGGCGTTAAGAGAAATTTAGTATATATAAGGAAGAAAAAGAATGAAGATTTTATATGAGGATGCAGTCATGCTTGCCGCAGTCAAGCCGCAGGGAATGCCTGCACAGGCGGATAAAACAGGGGACTTAGATCTCCTTTCCACTCTGGAAGAATACACAAAACAGCCGCTTGGGCTTCTGCACCGTCTGGACAGACCTGTCGGCGGCGTAATGCTGTTTGCAAAGGAGAAACAGGCAGAAGCCTTTCTCGCAAAGGAAATACAGGAGCATCGGCTGAAAAAAACATATCTGACGGTACTTTGCGGCAGACTGCCTGCGGAAGAAGGAAGATGGGAGGATTATCTTCTGAAAAACGCACGCACGAACCTTTCCGAAGTCGTTTCCAAGGAGAGAAAGGGCGCAAAGCGCGCGGTTCTGCGGTATCGGCGGCTTGCGGAAAAAGAAACGGAGCAGGGCGTGCTGACTTTAGCGGAAATCGAACTGGAAACGGGCAGACACCACCAGATTCGTGTGCAGACTTCGCATGCAGGCGTGCCTATCTGGGGGGATAAAAAATACAATAAAACCTTCCCGAAGCGCGGCAGAACGGAGATTGCGCTCTGGTCTTACCGCTTAGAGGGCATCCATCCGCAG
>JBNMGO010000372.1:0-1882 GCA_050872285.1 Anaerotignum sp. | reverse complement strand
CCGCCGCACCCGTGCTTTCGTTCATAATCTTGCGCAGCTTGCCGCTCCCAAAGCTGTCCACAAAACCAAGGGGCAGCTTGGTCAGGTGGTGCGCCAGTTCAATTCGCATATTCGTTGCCACACGGAACGCCGCCAGATGCGAGCAAAACAGCGCAACAATATAAATCAGAAAACCAAGAATGGCAAACAGCACCGCCATCCAACCGTAATGCGACAGGTTCTGCGCAGCTTCAAAATGCGGCGCAACCTGCAAAACCTCGTTGATGATTTTCCAGATATACCAGAACGGCAGCAATGCTACCAGTGCGCTGACGGCAGAAAGCACCCACGAAAGGTAGGTGAAGCTGCGGTACCCTCCGGCATAGCCCATCAGCCTTGCTAAATCAGATTGTTTTTTCAAAAGAAATCCCTCCTTTTTATTAGTCACACCTAACTCGATAGGAAAAGGCAAGGGGGTCTCCCCCCTGCTTTCGCCTTACTTTAATTTCATAATTCTTTCCCATCCGGCGGTGTAAAAATCAATTAAATTCTGTACATAGCCCTTCGCGTTTTCCTGCGGCACATCGTGAATGATGAGCTCAAAAAACGCCGAAAACATGCCGCTGACAATCATATGCTCCAGATACGGGTCTACATGATAGGCAGGCATCCCCATCTCCTCCATCACCTTCGCGAAGGCATGGGTCGCGCTGATTTCGACCTCCACCATCTCATGCACCATGTTTTCATATTTCGTCCCCTCGGCACAGCAAAGCAGCAGCTTGAACGCATCCAGATTTTCATAGGCATAATCGGTCATTTCCGCCAGCTTTGCCCCCGACTGCACGCCCATGTTTTCGCGCTGTTCCTCCGCCGAAAGGTGCGTAAATGCCTCCTGCGTTTCCAGAAACATCCCCATAAAGGTCTGATACTGCGCGCCGACCAGCGCATCAAACAGTTCTTCCTTGCTTTTGTAATAGCCGTAAAACGCACCCGTCGTAACCCCTGCCATTTTCACAATATTGCGCAGAGAGGCAGAGCGAAAGCCCTTTTCCAGAAATTCCTGCTTCGCCGCAGTGTGAATCCGTTCAAGGGTGGTTGCTTCTGTTTCCGCCATGTTTCCGCCTCCTTCTTAATGTAACACTGTTACATAACACCGTTATATTTTATATCCGCCGCCTTTTTCTGTCAAGAAGCAACAGAAAATTTCTCTTTAAATGAAAAAAAACACTCACTAAGATAGTAAGTGCTTTGATTCCTCTGCTTCAACAAGTCGAAATCCTGATTTCGACTTATTTCCTTGTAAATCCTGCCAGTCCAAACGCCGCAGGGCCGCCATGCGTGGTAATCACGCCGCCTGCCTGAATCCATCGGGTTTCTTTGAAGCCAAGTGCCTTCGCCGCTTCATCCACTGCCTGCCGCACCTCGTCCGAAAAGCCGACAATCCAGACAAACCACAGGCAATCCCGTTCCAGGTCATATTTCTCCGCGTACTCCGTCACCATCTGCACAGCAACCTTCTTCATTTTTCCGCGGTATTTCTTCGTTGCGACGAGTTTCCCATCCAGAATTTCAATCACGGGATGCAGGTTCAGCAACTTTGCCCCCAGAAATGCCACATTGCTGACACGGCCGCCGGCACGCAGAAATTCCAGATTCTCGGGCATGAAGCACATCTTCGCGCGCGCAATCAAATCCTCCGCCGCTGTGACTGCTTCTGCCATCGTCCAATCGGGGTGCTGCCGCAGCAGCTCCGCCATGGCAATCACCACATTGCACTGCCCTGCGGAAACCTGCTTTGTATCCGGAATCGTGACGTAGTCCCGCTCCTCCGCCGCCAGAACGGCACTCTGCATGGAGCAGGTTGTCACAGAGGAATATGCCAGATACAGCAGTTCTGCAT
>JBNMGO010000039.1:0-8512 GCA_050872285.1 Anaerotignum sp. | reverse complement strand
GATTTGGATACCTTTCTGACGGAGCGCGCGGAACGAGGCGGCAATGGCGTAATTCCGCGGATTCGTGTAGAGGAGGAGAAATTGCAGCTTGGCGGCGGCATGGCGGTATCCGCAAAGGGCGTTTCTGTTCTGGAAGAAAAAGAGGAACGCGGCTATCTTTTCCTGCTTGGGGATGCAGAGGGAGCAGTTCTGGAAGGGGAATACGAAGGGGAGATTTTGCCCCTGTCGGTTACGAAAACAAAGGCGAACTATGACTTTCAGGCGGCAGGGGATAAAATTTTCTGTACTGTGACGCTTCCTGTAGAGGGGACTTTGCAGGGCGGCAAGGGGGCGTTGCTTTCTGCGGAAGAGAAAATGGAACTGGAAGAGATTTTTTCCGCAATCATAAAAGAGGAAGTGGAGCATACGATAAAAACAGCACTGTCCGAAGGGGCGGATTATTTCGGCTTTTTGCCAAGGGCGGAACACGCCCTGCCGCAGATGGCGGAACAATACACCCGAGAACAGCTTTGGGCGCGGATGGCGTTTCGCATTCTCCCCAAGGTGCAGATTACGGACATGGGGCGAAAGCGTTGATTAAAATTTGAAAAACTTGGAAATCCTGTATCTGAACAAATCAGAAAAGGGGAGAACGGGATGGCTTGGAAACAGACGCTCAAAGAGCTTTGGCAAAAGGAAAAATGGTATTGGCTTGCGGCGGTGGTGCTTGGGGTGCTGCTGAGTCTGCTTTTCGCCGCGCATTGGACAGAGGGCTACGCGGATATGATTCAGAAGGGCATCGGCGGCAAGGTGGTGCGCTTTCATGTGCTTGCAAACAGCGACAGCGAGGCAGATCAGGCACTCAAGCTTGCGGTGCGCGACAGGGTGTTGCAGGAATACGGCGACTTACTGGAAACCTGCACCTCAAAGGCGGAAACTCTTGCGGCACTCGAAGATGCACAGCAGGAAATCTGTGAAACGGCGGAGAAAGAGGTATTGGCGCAGGGGTATACTTATCCCGTACGCGTTTCTCTGGTGCGGGAAGAATTTCCGTTTAAGAAATATGACGATCTGATTTTTCCGGCAGGGGTCTATGATGCCCTGCGGATTGAAATTGGCGAGGCAAAGGGGCAGAATTGGTGGTGCGTGCTGTATCCGCAGATGTGCTATGTGGATGCGGCATGGGGCTATTCCACGGAGGAAAGCCATGTGCGGCTGGAAAATACGCTGACAAAAGAGGAATTTCTTGTGGTTTCCGCCATGGAGCAGGAGAAGGTCACGCCGAAAATCAAGTGTAAAATCGTGGAAATGTGGAGCGGCAGATAAATAAAAGAGGACACACCCTTAGGTGTGCCCTCTTGATTTTTTTATTTTGCAATAAATGCAAATTTCCCAATCAGCAAAAATGCTACAACCATGTGCAGAATTGCCGTAATGGTAAAGGTCAGAATGAAATCAATATGCTTATTTTTATGGTGCTTAAAGACCATCGCAAGCAGTCCGCCGATGCCGCCGCCCAGAACCGCCAGAAGGAAAAGATTCTTTTCGGGAATCCGCCAGCCATCCTTTATGGCTCTTTTTTTATCAATCACCATTGCAAAATACAGAATCAGATTGATAATCAGGTAATACCCGACGATAATCAATAAATTTCTGCCGTTAAAATAAAGCTCCATTTCAGATATCCTTTCTAATCAGTTCGCATCAGTTCGCATCTTTTCAAACAGGGGTCAGCGCATTACGTTTCTCCAGTCCAGATCGCCTCTGTCCAGTGCAAGCAGAAGGACTTCTGCCGTTGCAAGGTTGGTTGCCAGAGGGATATTGTGCATATCGCACAGGTGCAGAATGGAATTTACCTCGGATTCATACGCATGCGGAGAAACAGGGTCTCTCAGGAAAATCATCAGGTCAATATCATTATTGATAATCTGCGCGCCCATCTGCTGTTCGCCGCCCAGGTGTGCGGAAAGATATTTATGCACCACCAGATTGGCAGCCTCCTCCACCAGGCGACCTGTTGTGCCGGTGGCATAGATATCATGTTTACACAGAATATGTCTGTAAGCGATGCAAAGGTTTTCCATCAGTTTTTTCTTATTATCATGTGCAATCAGACCAATATTCATAACAAACCTCCCTCAAATAGCGATTTTGTTTCTTTTTTTCTTATGTTTAACATCAGCCCGAGGGCGACCATGTTTGTCCACATGGAGCTGCCGCCGTAGCTGACAAAGGGTAATGACATGCCGGTATTCGGCAGGATGCCTGTTGCAACGCCCATATTTACGAAGGTTTGGAACGCAAACATGCCGGCGATGCCCGCAGCAACCAGCTGGCTGAAGGTATCCCTGGCCGATATTGCTATTACTATACACCGAAAAGTGATAAAAAGCAATATGGCGAGGACAAATATACACCCAAGGAACCCAAATTCTTCCCCGATAACGGAGAAGATGAAGTCATTATGGGGCTCCGGCAGATAGCTTAACTGGTTCAGCGTGCCATGGAACAGGCCCTTGCCCAGAAATTGCCCCGAGCCGATGGCGGAAATGGATTTTTCCGTCTGATAATACAGGCTGGCGTCACGGCTGGGATCCACAAAGGAAAGGATACGGTTGAACTGATGCTCCGCAAGGATTTTATCCGTAAAGAGAGGATGCTCCCTGCTTACGTCAAAGAGAATCAATGCGACAATCGGCACCGTGAATACCAAAACATTGCGGATGATGCGCCAATCCAGACCTGCAATGAAGATTTCGATGCAGAAGATGGCAACCAGAACCAGACTGGCGGAAAGCGCAGGCTGTTTCTGAATCAATAACAGCGGAATCCCCGTATAAACGCAGAGGAAACCGATGGTTTTCAGGTCACTGATCTGCTTCTGCCGCTCGGTAATGACCTTCGCCAAACAGAAAATCATAATGACCTTCGCAAATTCCGAGGGCTGAATCGTCAGAGGCCCAAGGGCAATCCAACGGGTCGCACCCTTACTTTCGGAGCCGACCAGAAGAACCGTCACCAGAAGCAGAATATTCACGATATAAAGCGGAATGGTAAATTGTGAGATGTATTCATAATCCGCATTGGCCGCAATCACCATCAGCACAATGCCGATGAGGAAGAATACGCCTTGCTTGATGACATTGGCAGGGCTTTCCCCCAGATTGATACGCGTTGCGCTCGCAATGCAGATTAAGCCGAAGAGCGAAAGCAGGCAAACTGCCCCCACAAGCCACCAATCCAGATTCTGAAGATATTTTTTGATGTCCATATAGTAAAACTCCCAGTATGCATTTTTAAGATTTTTTTCGGATTTTGTCTATCCTACCAAAGAAATGGTTTGGTGCGATAGAGAAAACCCGAAAAGACCTTCAAAGGTTTCGGTGCATTTGAAGGTCTTTTTCTTAGGTCTTGTGATTTAATCCTCGTGATTCATCTTACGCATGCTCTTGATGGGGATATTTGCATACAGCACGGGAACGGTGCCGTTGTTATCCTCGGACTGCGTCTGCGTAATCTGAATATCCAGTTCATCGGTATCGATTTCCATGTAATTGGAAATAACCTTGATGATATCGGTTTTCAGCATTTCCAGTACCTGAGAGGAACAGTTTACCCTGTCATGCACCAGAACCAGCTTTAATCTATCCTTTGCAACACTGCCGGAGGGCGGTGTCTGTTTTTTGCGGAAAAAGCTAAAGAAATCCATCGTTACACTTCCTTTCTTCGCACAGGCTTATTTACGGAAGAGCTTTTTCAGCTTGTCCATAAAGGTTTCGGGTTCGGGTTCAAACGACATCAGGGGCACATCATTGCCCAGAAGGCGCTGAACGATATTTCTGTAAGCCTGTCCTGCCTTGGAATTTTCATTCATAACGGCAGGCTCGCCCTTGTTGGTTGCGATAACAATGCTTTCATCATCGGGAACGACACCCAGAATATCAATCGCAAGAATTTCCTCTACGTCCTCAATATTCATCATTTCGCCGCGCTGTACCAAGTCAATACGCAGTCTGTTCAGAATGAGGGTGGGGTTTCTCAGCTCATTTGCTTCCAGAAGCCCGATGATACGGTCAGCATCACGCACAGCGGAAACCTCGGGGGTTGTAACAACAATCGCCTTATCTGCGCCGGCAATGGCGTTTTTAAAGCCCTGTTCAATCCCTGCGGGGCAGTCCAGTACGATAAAATCAAAGCCTTCCTCTTTCAGATCGTCGCAGAGCTTTTGCATCTGCTCGGGAGAAACAGCGTCCTTATCTCTTGTCTGTGCGGCAGGTAGAAGGAACAGCCCTTCATAGCGCTTGTCCTTAATCAAAGCCTGTTTCAGGCGGCAGTTGCCCTCCACAACGTCTACCAGATCATATACAATACGATTTTCCAGACCCATAACAACGTCCAGATTTCTCAGACCAATATCTGCATCTACCAATGCAACCTTTTTGCCCAATGCTGCAAGACCACAGCCAAGGTTTGCGCTGGTTGTTGTTTTGCCGACACCACCCTTGCCGCTGGTGATTACGATTACTTCACTCATTGATGTTCCTCCTAATCTCAGAAGTTTATTTTACGCGTTTGCACAGTTTTTTCGGTAATATCTGATTCCTATTACTATATTAACAAAAATGTACTGATTTTGCACTCCTTTTTTTTAGCAAAACAGGAGAACTTTTCCCACGATTCGACAGCGTTTCCGGTATCAGGAAAGCGCCATAACGAAAATCTGCCCATCCTGCACGAAGGCATATTCGGGGGGCTTGGGGCCTCTTTTGTTTTCCTCGGGGAAACGGGTGATGATATCCGCGATTCTCAGCTGCACGGGTGCCATATAGATGGCGGAAACAAAGGCATCCGTCATGCCCTTGCAGCCGGCGTGCGCCATGCCCTTCAGCTGCCCTAAGATGATGATATTGCCGCCTGCCTTGATTTCCGCGCCGGGGTTGACATCCCCAACCACAATGACGCTGCCTTCAAATTCGATTTTCTGCCCGTTTCGCAGAGAGCCCTTGTGGAACTTCGCCAGATTATAGGGAGAAAGCTCCTTTTCCAGAAGGTCGCTCAGGCGTTTGATTTCGTTGTTTTCCGTTTTCACGAAGGTGATTTCCATCGTGGTATATTTTGCGATAATCTTTAAGAGGGTTTCTTCCTCCTCCTCCGTAAATACGCGCCCCTTGAAGGCAAGGGAGGTCTTCACGTTATCGAAGAATTTGCCTGCCTCCGCCACCTTTTTTTCCAGCTGCGCGCAAAGGGTTTCAAAGGATACCTCGGGATCAAAGATAACGGTGACGCCGTCCTTTGTGCCCTTAAAGATTACATAGTTTTCGTTATACATACTTTCCCCTCCTGTTGTTATTCTGCCAGAACTGTCTGCATTGTGGTGTTCGTGGGGGTATAATCCAGCCCCAGATATTCACGGATGATTGCCTTTGCAACCTCGGGCGCGGGGGTACCGCTGCCTTCGCCGAAGGGAATCATAACAGTAATGGCAATCTGCGGATCATCAAAGGGTGCGAAGCAGACGAACCAGGTATGGGAGCTGCGGTTCTTGTCCTCTTCGGCAGTACCCGTCTTCGCTGCCACCTTTACGGGCAGGTCATTGAAGGCGGTACGGAGTGTACCATGGGAACCGTTTGTTACCAGATACATCCCCTGATAAACAGCCTGCAGATTTTCTTCCTTGAATTTTGTTACATTTTCGACTGTTTCCTCCACCTCGGAATGGAGTGTGCCGTCAGCATTCTGTATGTGATCCACCATGTGCAGCTTATACAGCGTGCCGCCGTTTGCCAGGGTGGAAACATATTTCGTAATCTGTGCCGGTGTGTAGCTGTTGATGGACTGCCCGATGGCGGTACGGATGGTGTCGCCGTCTGTCCAGCGGGTCTGGCTTGTTGTGGCATCGGGGTTGAAGGTTTTCACTGCCTTTTCCTTATTGGCAGGGGATGCCATGGTCGGGCCGTATTCGTCCAGCTCTACGCCGGTGTAGTCATTCAGACCAAACGCTGCCATGTATTCATTCAGCGTGGTGATTGCCTTATTGCTGTCGCTGCCGTTTCCTGTGCTGCCTAAGCGATAGCCCAGTTCGTAGAAGAAATAGTTACAGGAAACCTCAAGCGCATGGGAAACATTCACAGGTCCATGTGTGCCGCCGGTGTTGGAATAAATCCAGCAGCGCGCATAGGGTACGCCTGCATCCTTGAACAGCCCCTTATCCACGATGGTTGTGCTTGGTGTAATCGTGCCTGTTTCCAGACCTGCCAGTGCCGTAATCATCTTGAAGGTGGAGCCGGATGCCTTTTTCTGTTTCAGCGGACGGTTGACCAGAGGGGTGTTGCCGTCCTGCAATAAGTCATTATAGTAAGCGTTATTGAACGTATTGACCAGTTCGTTGTTGTCATAGGAAGGATAGGTGACACTCGCAAGCACCTCACCCGTGCCGACCTGTGTCACAAAAACAGAGCCGGTGCAGGGGTCAAGCCCTGTATCCGCAGGGGACATTTCCCCATTGCTCAGCTTTTTGATGATTAAAGCGGTGGGGGATGCGCCGTTTTCGATGGAGGTCTTTTCCTCCTCAGTTACGGTCAGATTACCCTGCTCAATCATCATCAGCATGAGTTCGCGCAGACTGATGGTGCCTTTTTCCAGACCGTCAATCAGGAATTCCTTCGCAACCGCAACCGCGTCATCCTGCGTGGGGCTGAAGGTCGGGTTTGCCTGCTTCAGCTTCTGATAAACCTGCTTCTGCACGCCGTCCTCCGCCTGTATCATTTTCTGGGCGGAAATATGGTTCACGTTAATCATGGAAGCAAACAGCTCCGTACTGGAGGCATAGGTCTTGCCGCCGCCGGTCAGCTTTCTGAGAACAGCACTGCGCAGCTCGCTTTCCAGTGTATCATAAGCAACCTTCTGCAGCTTGCTGTCCAGCGTCAGGAAAACATCCTTCCCGGCAACAGGCTCCGTGGAATCAATGACACTCATACGTCTGCCCTGATTATCCACCTCAATCAGAACCTTCCCGTCCACGCCGTTCAGTTCCTTTTCATAAAGCTTTTCCATGCCGTCCTGCCCGACAACGTCTGTCTGGCTGTAAAGGGGATTGCCGTCCGCATCCACCTCGTCCTTATAGAGGGCATAGTCGCTTTCCGTCATCTGGCGGATATACCCCAGAATATGGGAGAAATATGCCCCTTCGGGATATTCGCGCAGGGATACCGTATCAATGACAACATTGGGGAAGGTATCCTGATTTTCCTCCACATAGGCAAGGGTTTTATCGGAAATATCCGTTGCAATCGTCACCGTCTGATACTGCTGATAGCGTTTCAGATAAAGGGAATAGCGAATCCCCAGGGTATCGCGCACCAGCTGTTCGGGCAGACCCTCGGGCAGACCGAAATAATCGCGCAGATAATCCAGTGTTTTTCTGGAATCGTAGCGCAGCTCCTTGCCTTCCATCTGCATGCTTTCCTTCCAGCTTTTTTCACGGTTGGCGTTGCCGTTGAACTGGAAGGCATAGGGTGCCTCGGTGTCCAGAGGCAGTTCATCGTCAATCGTTTCGCCGAATTCGGAAAGCTTTCTTGCCAGTGTCAGCGCCATCAGATTGCGGTCATCGCTCATGGCGAGGGAAAGATAGGTGCGTTTCTGCGCCGCGGTATAGCTTTCGGGTACGTCATACTTTTCATACAGATATTTCAGACATTCCGTTGCGCTCAGCTTATACTGCTTTTTATCCAGACCAATGGAAGCCTTCCAGCTTTTTTCCTGCTTCTGGATTTCCTCATCCGTCCCTTTGAAGGTAAAGGAATAGGGCGAGGATTTGGTGATAGGCAGGGAATCCACGTTATGGTGTCCATCTGCCCAGAGCCAGTCTGTCAGGTCTGTGGAAAGCGTTTTGCGCTCCTCTTTGTTTAACTCCAGAGTGACGCTGCCGTCTACCTGTACGCAGTATGCAACGGTATTGACAGCAAGCGGTCTGCCGTAGCGGTCATAGATATTCCCGCGGGATGCCGCCACAGGCAGCGTTTTGGAAACACTTGCCGTGATGGATTCGTCATAATATTCCCCATGAATGATTTGCAGGGAAAACAGACGCAGCACGATAATCGCGAAAAGCACAATCACGCCGCAAAGCATCACAAATATTCTGTTTTTACATAAATCTAAAAAATGTTCAAGATATCGTCTCATCGCTTCCTCCTGATGGGAAACAGATTTCAGCCTTTAAAAAAGGCGGTATTTATACTTTTCTTTCAGTTCCAGCCATTCATTGATGCCAAACAGCACACGATACAGCGGAACGGTTACAATCGTCATATAGACCAGCTCGGGCAGCAGTACGCGGAAGAGGAAATAGAGGATATTTCCTTCCCCCTGGAACACAAAGCTTGAAACATACAGCACTGCCTGATAAAAAATTGTGGCAATGGCGCAGAAAATAATCGGGAGAATATAATTTTCGCGGAAAAAGCTGCGTTGGCTTCGCCCGAAAATCAGCCCAATCAAAAGATACAGCGCGGTATAAAAGCCGATGTAGGTG
>JBNMGO010000164.1:0-4004 GCA_050872285.1 Anaerotignum sp. | reverse complement strand
GTAAAGCTGTCTGTGGACTGGGTGAAGCGTCCGCCCCAAAGTTTAGCCATGATTTTTCTCCTTTCTTTTTTGCGAGGACTCCGGTTCAAGCAGGCTTTGCTCCGCAAACCTTGCCCTGCGGGCAACCGCCGCATCTGTTCGGCGGTGCGTACCCCCGCGCTCCTGCCAAAGGGTTCAACCCTTTGGAAACCGATACTGCAAACAAAAATACTTCTGTTTGCGGTGCGGTTTTTCTGATTTTTTCTGTAATATATTCTGTAATATTAGAAATACTCCTATCAAGTCTGACAGGAGTATTTTTTTGTCTTTCGTATATTATAATTTATCTACTTACCATCCCCTCCGCAAAAGCGTATGCTTTTGCAAACAGGGTGCAGGGGATTATCCCCTGCCGTGGTGTTGGGGTGGAACCCCAAGGTCTTGTCTTTTATTTGTTGTTGTTTTCCATCATCATTGCACGAACCTTCATGGACAGACCGAACAGGTTGATGAACCCGTCTGCATCCTTGTGGTTGTACAGCTCGCCTGTTGTGAAGGAAGCGATAGATTCATTGTACAGGCTGTAAGGAGATGTGGAGCCTGCGGGGATGATGTTGCCCTTGTACAGTTTCAGCTTAACCGTACCTGTAACGGTTTCGTTTACCTTATCGAAATAAGCGCTCAGTGCTTCACGCAGAGGTGTGTACCATTCGCCGCTGTATACCAGCTCTGTGAATTTGTTGCTTGCCACTTCGTTGAACGCCTGTGTTTTCTTGTCGGAGCACAGGTATTCCAGTTCGCGGTGTGCATAGTACATAATCGTACCGCCGGGTGTTTCATATACACCACGAGATTTCATACCAACGACACGGTTTTCGCAGATATCCGCAATACCAACACCGTTTCTGCCGCCGATTTCGTTCAGCTTTGTCAGGAGAGCAACGGGATCCAGCTTTTCGCCGTTTACTGCAACAGGGATGCCTTTTTCAAAGTCCAGTGTTACATATTCGGGTTTATCGGGCGCTTTTTCGGGTGTTACGCTCATCTGCAGAATGTGGTCATAGTTGGGTTCATTTGCAGGGTCTTCCAGTTCCAGACCTTCATGGCTCAGGTGCCACAGGTTTCTGTCACGGCTGTAGGAGTTGTCATGGCCTGCTTCAAAGGGAATGCCATGGTCAGCCAGGTACTGAATTTCATCCTCACGGGACTGCATCTTCCATGTATCCAGTCTCCAGGGAGCGATAATCTTCATTTCGGGTGCCAGTGCCTTAATGGTCAGTTCAAAACGAACCTGGTCATTGCCTTTGCCTGTTGCGCCGTGGCAGATTGCAGTTGCGCCTTCCTTTTTCGCAATTTCAACCAGTCTCTTTGCAATGATGGGGCGTGCCATGGATGTACCAATCAGGTATTTGCCTTCATAAACAGCATTTGCCTTTACACAGGGGTAAACCGCATCTGTGATGAATTCTTCTGTCAGGTCTTCGATATACAGCTTGCTTGCGCCTGTTTTCAGTGCCTTTTCTTCCAGACCGTCTGTTCCCTTGCCCTGTCCAACGTCACCGCATACGCAGATAACTTCACAGTCATAATTTTCTTTCAGCCAGGGGATGATTGCGGATGTATCCAGACCGCCGGAATATGCCAGAACGATTTTTTCTTTTGCCATGATTTTTCTTCCTCCTTAAAAAAACAAACCTTATTGCAAGGGTTTCTGTTCAAAATGAATTTTATAAATGGATTATACATAGCAGAGCAGGAAAATGCAATAGAAAATCATAAAAATACATAAGTTTGTGTATATTTTTGAAAAAGCAGGAAACATTACACACCTTTTTGGGCATTTTTCTTTGCATCATACAACAAACAATGTATATTTATGCGTTTTTAGGTGAATAAGCGTTTAGAACCACAGTATCTTGTATACATACAGGGGAGAATCCTTTTTTTCCTTCCTAAAAAGAGGGTTTTGTGATATGATGAAACTGGTATCGTTTCAGAAAAAACATGCCGTTTTTACGAAAGAAAACAAAGAGCCAAATCGCATGTGAGGAGGATGGAAGAAATGAAAATTTTAACATATAAGCATGGCGGCGAAACGGCTGTCGGCGTTTTGAAGAATGACGGCTCCGAAGTGGTGCCTGTCAATTATCTTGGCTGTACTGCCATTGATATGAATACCTTTCTGGATGTACAGAATGAGAAGAAGCTGGAAAAGCTGGATAAGAATAAGGAGCTGATGCAGGGGATTCCTCTGGATGAGGTGCAGATTCTCTCGCCCATTCCCCATCCCAGACAGGATATCGTTTGTCTGGGCATCAATTATTACGCACACGCGGAGGAAGCGGCGCGTTTCCATGATGAAGCCTTCGGCGGTGAACGCCCCGTACCCATTTATTTCTCTAAGAGAATCAATCGCGCGCTTGCGGATGGGGACGAAATTGATGGGCATCTGGATATCGTGGATAGTCTGGACTATGAGGTAGAACTGGCAGTTGTCATCGGCAAGGATGCGAAGAATGTAAAGCCGGAAGAGGTTTTTGATTATGTCTTTGGCTATACGATTCTCAATGATATGAGTGCGAGAAATTTACAGACCTCGCATAAGCAGTGGTATTTTGGCAAGAGTCTGGATGATTTTACACCCATCGGACCTTGGATTGTGACGAAGGATGAGTTCCAGAATCCGCCTGCGCTGCCGATTCGTTCCTATGTCAATGGGGAATTACGGCAGGACAGCAATACGGAATTGATGATTAACGGCATTGAGAAGGTCATCTGCGAGTTGACACAGGGCATGACCCTGCGTGCAGGCACGATGATTGCCATGGGGACACCGGCAGGTGTTGGCATGGGCTTTGAGCCGCCGAGATTCCTGAAAAAAGGTGACGTTGTAAAGTGCGAAATCGAGGGCATCGGCACCATGACAAATGTGATTAAATAAAGACCCTAAGACCTTGGGGGCTTTGCCCCCAATTCCCCCAGCAGGAGCTCAGCCCCTGCACCCGATACCGCAAAACCATGTACATGGTTTTGCAAATGGGGGTCAAGGGGAATCATTCCCCTTGTGGGAGTTTGAGGGCAAAGCCCTCAAGAAAAAAAGGAGAAATAGTATGGATAAAATAAAGGTAATGAGCGTGTTCGGGACACGCCCCGAGGCGATTAAAATGGCGCCTCTGGTCAAGCAGCTGGAAAAAACCCCCGAAATCGAGAGCATCGTCTGCGTAACCGCGCAGCACCGTGAAATGCTCGATCAGGTACTCGAAATCTTCGACCTGCATCCGCAGTACGACCTGAATATCATGCAGTCCCGTCAGACATTGGCAGGCATCACCACCCGCGCATTAACCGGTCTGGAGGAGGTTATGGGTAAGGAAAAACCCGATATCGTCCTCGTCCACGGTGATACCTCCACCACCTTCGCAGGCGCATTAGCGGCGTATTATAACCAGATTAAGGTCGGTCATGTTGAAGCAGGTCTGCGTACCTATGATAAATATCAGCCCTTCCCCGAGGAAATGAACCGCCGCCTCACCGGCGCATTAACCGATCTGCATTTCGCACCCACCCCTCTGGCGAAGGAGCATCTGTTAAAAGAAAATATCAGTCCGGACGGTATTTTTATCACAGGCAATACCGTCATCGACGCACTGGCGCATACCATCGAGGAGGACTATACCTTCACCGTCCCTGAACTGAATGATATTGACTTCAAGAATAAACGCGTTATCGCCATGACCGCCCATAGAAGGGAAAACCTCGGCGAACCCCTAAAAAATATCTGCCGCGCCGTCAAGCGTCTGGTGGAAGAATATCCCGATGTGGAAGTGGTTTATGCCGTGCATAAAAATCCTGCCGTGGTAGAACCTGTACATGAGATTCTCGGTGGCAATGACCGCATCCACCTCACCGACCCTCTGGATTTGAAGGATATGCATAACCTCATGTGCCGTTCCTTCTTTGTTATGACGGACAGCGGCGGCTTGCAGGAGGAAGTGCCTTCCATGGGGAAACCTGTTCTGGTGCTC
>JBNMGO010000009.1:0-12050 GCA_050872285.1 Anaerotignum sp. | reverse complement strand
TATTCCGCATGGATGCGGTCAAAGGCAGCCTCGAAATCATCGGGCGTACTGCCGCTGGTTTTCGGCAATCTGCCTGTCTCATGATAGTAGTCCACAATTTTTTCTACGGGAAACGCCCCGTCATCCATGGTTTCATGGTCAAACGAGACGTGCATGGGTACAATTTTTATGTTATATTCCGCCGCTAAGGCAGGGTTGATATCAGAACCGGTTTCTGCAACAAGAATAATCTGTTTCATAGTTTTTCCTTTCCATTACCATTCATACGGTTATCATGAATAATATTACATGGTTTTCAGAACTATGTCAATGGTTTCCGTAAACTTCCATATTTCCGCAAAAAAAGAACGCATATAAAAAGTATGCGTTCTCTTATTTTTATTCAGCTGTATTTGCCGCTTCCGCCTCGCGGTAAGCTTCGCTTCTTCTTGCCGCGCGCTTCTCGGCTCTCTGTTCCTGCCGCAGCTCCGCCAGCTTTTCGGGGTCATCCGCCGCGTCCAAGAGCAGCTTTTCCTCCTTCAGTTCATCCGTATACGGCACCACGCGCCCTTCCAGATAAACATATTCCGGCGACATACGGAAAACCGTATTGCTTGAGCCAACCTGACCGATAGTGATAACATCCCAATCCTTGAGCGTGCTCTTTTTCAGCTTGAGAATATTTTCATTGATAAACTTCCGCGACTGCTTCTCTCCGTTGACATAAACCTGACTCCACTTCGTAAAGTTTTCGCCCACAAGGGTATAATGCCCGTCGACGGTTTCGCTCGAATAGAGAATCTCGGCATCGCGGATGCCCATCGTCATGTGTCCCTCCGTAATAACGGGGTTGCCGTTATAGACATACTGCTTGCCGTAAAGCAGGTCATACTGCAACAGCTCCAGATCCATCAGATACTCTGCCTGGTCTGTGGAATCCTTTCTTTCCTGATGATAATTGAACACCGTACCTGTATGCAGACCGATACGATCCATGACTACAGACATCAGCTGATAGCTGGGAATCGTGCCGTCCTCTTTTTTGAGCCCGATGTTGTCCCAGATGACATAATTCGTGTTAAACAGGCTGCCGCTCTTCATATCCGCTTCGGTCAGCCCCATGGTCGGCAGATGGTCACCATAGAATACGACTACCGCAGGCTCGCCGCGCTTGTCCATCATGTCCACTAAGTCCGCCGCGAACTGGTCCATTTCGTACACCTGGTTGACATAGTATTCCCACTGGCAGTTCTTTTCCTCTGTTTCCAGACCGCCTGCCATCAGATGTGGATGCTCAATGATGCGCTCCTCAGGATAGCTGCCATGCCCCTGGTCGCTGACGGCGAATACAAAGTCCTGCTGCTCCGTGGAATCCAGACAATCCTCGATATGCTGCAAAAGTACCTCGTCCTTCGCCCAGCCGGTTTCCGTTGTATCAAAATTCATGAATTCCTTACTGGTGAAGGTATCAAAGCCGATGTTATTGTATACCTTCGCTCTGCTGTAGAAATTCCCGCTGTGGTTATGCACCGCATGTGTGCCGTAATCGAATGCCGCAAACGCCGTAGCCGCGCTTTCCGCCGTTTTTTCCTTCAGGTAGCTCTTATAAGGATATTCCCCGGGGCCGAAATAACGCATGCTCATGCCTGTCAGCATTTCAAATTCCGTATTTGCCGTACCTGCGCCGATGGAAGGCACCTGACAATAGCCGGAGGAATATTCCGAAGCCATTTTTCTCAGATTCGGCAGGGCATCCTTAGAGGTCTGCAATGCTGTATATTCGGAAACATCAAAGAAGGATTCCAGCTGTACGAAAATCACATTCGGCAGCACCTTTGCATCGGATGTGCTTTTTGTAATCTCGCCATTGTTGCTGATTTCCATCATTTTTTCCTTGGTATAGCCGTTTGGCTCGGAAATACCTGTATTAAAAATACTTGCCGCAAAGCAGTACGGCAGACCGTAGTCCTGATATGCAAACGCGATATTCGCGAAATAGGTCGAAACAATACGGTTCTGAATGACATAATCCGTCAGTGCGCCATAGCCTGCGAAGGAAGCCCCCACACGCACAACGGATATCACATAATTGATTTTTCCCGTAAACTTTCCTGCCGTGCGGAACAGATGAATCAGCCCCAGCACCAGCAGAATCAGAATCAGCGCAATCCCTGCTAATTCCAGCACGTTAAAATAATTCGTGAAAAGGGAAACCCCCTCCGAAATCGTTTTCAAATCCTGCGCGTTAAACGGCGTAACCCTTCTGGAAAGCATCAGCCCATTTGTCACACCCAGAAGCAGCCAGAGAAAGCTGAGGATGAAACGGGCGAACACACGCCGCTTGCAAAGGTATACAATCGAAAACGTAGCAAAAATCATGAACGCATTATACAGAAATGCCGTCGTGGAAACACGCGAATACGAAATTGCCGCCACCACGGAATGACGGGACATTGCCTCAATCAGAAAGTTGATGATGATTGCCCAGATGCCGTGCAGAATCAGCGAATAGCGGTTCATATAAGGATAGTACTGCTGCATTTTCTGCGCAAAGCGGCTGTTGCGGTATGCCGCTTCCTTTTCCTTCTGCCGCTTTTTCATCGCCCCGATGCCGCTTTTCACATCCGCCCATTTCAGAGATTTCAATTTGCTGAAACAGCCCTTGATATCAGGCTTTTTGAACTTTATTTTTCCCATTTGTATCAAACTCCTTGTTAGGTTTGTTTTTTAAAAGCCTCAAACTTAGAACAAAAAACGCCCTTTGCAGCAATCTGCAAAGGACATAAAGTGACACAAGACTACTTTTCGATAATAGCGTCCGAAAATACTTTTGTCAAGCGTTTAAACAAATTTTAAGAATTGCGGCAGCAAATGTATCCGAAAAAATACCAAAAGGACAGTTTCCTGTCCTTTGATATCCCTTTATCTTCCCTGTTTTTTCCTATTATATGCCTACAGATATTCCGGTATCAGCCGCAGCTTTTTCGCAGCGGTTTTTGCTTCGCTGCGCCGGCTGACATCCAGCTTATCCAGAATATGGCTGACGTGCGTTTTTACCGTCGAAAGCTTGATATCCATAATCTGCCCGATTTCGGCATTGCTTTTATCCGCACAGATTAAGCGCAGAATCTGCAATTCTGTTGCGGTCAACTCCTCCGCAGGGGCAAAGGGCGGCTCCAGAAAAGCAGGATAATACGCCGCCTGTCTGCGTACATCCGCCATGAGCCGTTTCTGCCACTTTGTTTCCCCTTTTCGGATGTTTTCCTCCAGAAGCGGCAGCACCGCCACACCATATACGCTGATGGTGCGGATAAAACGATATTCCTCCGCCGTTGCCAGTGCTTCGCTCAGGTGCGCCTGCCAAGAATGCTCCCGTTTGCGATAAAGCGCAATGGCGTTCAGAATATGGATATGGATGCCGTCGATATGTCTGGCGCAGGTTTTGCAGTAATCCTCCAGAGGGATCAGCGTCAGCAGTGCCGTATCGGGCTTGCCGTTTGCCAGCTCCACCATCGCCTGCGTGATGTATTGATATCGCTTCATCACATTCAGATGCAGCGGGTCGCGCGGTGCCTTTTCCCGATACCATGCCTCCGCCGCGTCTATGTTGCCCGTATGCAGGTCAATCCGGCAAAGCATGGCATCCAGATTCGGCAGAAAGCGCGTCAGTCCCTTTTCGCAGAAATGCGCGCGCATCGCTTCCAGCAGCCGCCTTGCATCCTCCGACTGCCCCGAGGCAAGCTGGCTGCGCACCAGAAGCCCCGTTGCCGCAAATTTCATATCGGGTGTGCCGTTTCTCTGAATTTCATTCATGCGTGATACCAGAGAGAGGATACGAGCCGAAATATCCTCGCCCTTTTCAAACTTGCTTTCTGCAATGGCGCAGTCCGCAAGCCCCACGCCGTCCTTACCCAGAACCGCCTCCACGGGAACCCGAATGGTCTGATACAGGAAATCATCCTTCTTGCTCCATGCGGAAAAATCCTTTCCGCCGTTCATGATGCTCGGCAGCGTACTCGTTACGGAAAACGGCGGCAGCGTCACTTCCTTATTCAGCATCAGCTGAAAAACCGCAGGAATCGTATCCGTCAGCTTTTCCACGCCGCGCTGCGGCAAGGAAATATCCAACCACGCCAGACGGCTGCGCGCCTGCTTGCCTGCGGCATCCTGCTTGCCGCACCGATGTGCGAACTGCTTTAATTCCTCATACCAACGCTCCGAGGCATCATAATCCGCCTCAAGGGAACAAAGCATGCTCATCCCCTGCATCAGTGCAGGCGAAGCCAGAATTTCGCTTTCCGGCAGACTGCGGTAATATTTTTCCAACTCATAATAATGCCCCATGCCCGGGTGCTGCTCGGCGTTGCGCGTCAGAAGCTCCGAAACCTTCGCGTAATCGCCGCCCTTTGTGTAGCAGTCCAGCGCATGCGGATAATCCTCTTTCAGTTCATAATACAGTCCGCCGCGGTTGAATAAAATCCGCCGTTTTTCCTCGGAATATTCCCGACCCATTTCCCAGAGCAGGAATTCCCGAAACTGTGGCCAGAAATAAAATTTCTGAATCCCGTCATACCGCATCATTGTGGTGTTATGCTGCAGCCAGTCCAGAAGCTCCCCTGCCCTTGGGTCACCGCTGACCATCCGCACCATCTCCAGATCAAAGCTTTCAAAAAGAGAAAGCTCCAGCAGGAATCGGCGCACAGGCAAATCAAACTGCCGATACACTGCCGTTTCAAAATAATGAAAGACCTCGCGGAACCCCTGCGCCACCAGCTCCGAACTAAGCGGTCTCCCCTGTGCCATGTTGCGTGCCGTAATGGCAACCCCCAGCGGAAAGCCGGAGGTAAAGCCCATAATTTCCGTCAACTCGGAATCCGTTATTCTTACCCCTCTTTCCTGAAAAAAAGAACGTGTTTCCTCCCGGTCAAACAAAAGCGCATAGGTATCCAGCACCTGCATCAGCCCTGCATACTGAAACGCCATCAGATAGCCGGGCGGCGCGCCTCTGGAAAGCAGAACAAAGCGTTTTTCGGGGTGATTCCGAATCCATTCGCATAAAGCCTTCTGCTCTGCCTCCTCCTGCAACCGCTGAAAATTTTCAATCAGCAGCACATCCCAGTTTTCCTCCTGCGGAAATGCAAAATCCGCTTCGCCGGCAAAAAGCCGACAGACCGATTTCCCCTTTAACAATTCCTCCGCCAGAGCGGTTTTGCCGCAGCCACAGGGCGCGCTGAAAAAAAGTACCCGTCCACGCGCAAGAAATGTGTGGAACTGTTCCGCAATCGTAGGCTTAATGAATATTAAGGACACCTTGCTCCCTCCCTTCGTCTGCCGTGAATCCTCTTTTCTGTACCCACAACATTTTACTTACCTATTGTATCAACTGAAAAATGAAATGTAAATCATCCCAAAGTATGAGAAAAATGGCATTTTTTGTTTCAATATATCAAAAAAAGGTACCTTTTCGTCAACTTCCTGATGAAACGGTACCTTCCTTTCTTATTTTCTTATCTGCTTATGTATTTCTGCAAGGTCGGAATCAGCTTATTCATATCAATCGGCTTTGCAATATGGTCATTCATGCCGGTTGCCAGCGCACGCTGTCTGTCCTCCGCGAAGGCATTTGCCGTCATGGCGATAATCGGGATATTCGCCTTTTCGGCATCCGCCATTCTGCGGATTTTCCTTGTGGTTTCGTAGCCGTTCAGAATCGGCATCTGAATATCCATCAGAATCAGTGCATAATACTGTGCAGGTGCTTTTTCCAGCATTTCGATACATTTCACGCCATCCGCCGCGCGTTCCACCACAAGCCCTTCCTCCTCCAGAAGCGCAATCGCAATTTCCGCATTCAGATCGTTCTCCTCCGCAAGCAGAATCCGCTTGCCGGCAAGCTTTCCTTCATCCAGATGCGTTTCCGCGCGCTTAGGCTGTGTGTCCTCAAAGGTCGCAATGCGGCAAGGAATCCGAATGGTAAAGGTCGAGCCTTCTCCCACCTTGCTGTGTATCTCAATCTCGCCGTCCATCATATCCACCAGCTTTTTCACGATGCCCATGCCAAGCCCCGTGCCTTCAATGCCGCTAGCGGTCGAGGAACGTTCTCTGGCGAAGGATTCAAAAATATGCTTCTGGAATTCCTCGGACATGCCAATCCCATTGTCGCTGACGGAAAATTCCTGTATATATCTGTCGCCCTTCTGTTCGGGAATCTGGCGCATGGAGCAGTGAATCGTGCCGCCCTCGCCTGTATATTTAATCGCATTGCTGATTAAATTCAGAATAATTTCCGTAAAACGGGAGGTATCCATATAGATATATGGATAGGTGATATCCTTGGAAATGGTCAGGGTCTGGTGCTTCTTTTCTATCTCCGCGCCGACCATGTGGATGCAGTCATCAAAAATTGTTCCTGCTTCAATCGCGCTTTCCTCCAGCACCACGTTGCCCGTTTCAATTCTGGATAATTCCAGTACGTTGTCCAGTATGGACAGCATTTTCTGTCCGCAGATGCCGATTTTTTCCAGATAGCCGCGCAGCTGTTCCTTTTCGTCCAGATTTCTGTCCGCCAGCTCGGCATAGCCGATAATCGCGTTCATAGGCGTGCGGATATCGTGGCTCACATTAAACAGGAACGCCGATTTTGCTTCATTGGCGGCATCCGCAGCCACAACAGCCTCCTGCAGCTGCTTTTGCTGTGTCTCATAACGGATTCTGTTTTTCCGCAGGGAAAGATAAATCCCCAGGGCAAGCAGCACCGAAACGATAACCGCGATAAAAGCCGTTTCCATCGCCGTGCGGTTGCTCTGCTCCATCAGCTTATAGGTGCGCTCCATATCCATTTCCATGCAGAGCGCGCCGATGATTTCGCCTGCATCATCGCGCACAGGGTAGCAGGCGGTGAAAATATGCCCCCATGTGGTATCCATGATTTCCTGCGAATAGATGGTTTCGCCCGAAAGCGCCGCCTCGATATACGGAACAACCTCTTTTTCTATGTACTTCCCGGGGTAGGCAAAGTCCTCCGCATCCAAATCCAGCCCGTCAATCAGATAAATCGGTCTGCCGTTCTCATCCACGCTCGCCGTATAAAGATAACGGGTGGAATTGAGTGTACACAGCTCGTTCAGCTCCTTTTGCAGCTCCTGATAGCGTTCCGACTGCATATCCCCAACCGTGGTGATATTTTCGTAATCCTCTCGGGTGAATTTATTCGACACCAGCTTATGAATGGCATCGGCACACTGGGTATCCCAGGCCACAGCCGATTCCAGTGTATTTTTGCTGTAATTTCTTTGCAGAACAAAGGTATAAACAGAGATGAGGAATACAGTAAGCAGGAATAAAAATACAACAGCAATCCCCAACTGGCGTGTTCTGCTTCCGTTTGCTCCTGCCGTCTTTTGTTCCGTAGCCTGCGGTTTTCTTTCCATCCTCATCACCTCTTTCCTGCGATTTTCGACATATCAAAATATTGAATATTTTCTTCATTTTAACATGCCTGATTTCAGAACACAAGAGAAGTCTCTGCTGATTTCGACAAAAAATTGCAATCTTTTTCATTGTATCCATTTTTGGGGAAATTCTCTCCCATCCCCATAGCATCTATCCGCTGCCGCAAACAGAAAAAAGTCCTGTACCCTTTCGGATACAGGACGAATGTTACTGTATAAAATTACGGATTTTTTGCGAATTCATAGCCCAGTTCAAAAGCTTTTTTGTTGTTGGGGATGAATTTTGCTTTGCCGCCTTCGAAAACATGTGCGAATGTTTCATCCAGACCAGCGATATCGATTGCGCCTGTTGCGTAAACAACTGCACCCAGCATAACCAGGTTAGCCAGCTTGGAGCCGCCGAAGTTATCTGTCGCAATTTTGTTTGCGGGAACAGCGTATACCTTAACGCCATTCTTTACTGCGCCAACGGTGCAAAGGTCAGCATTGACAACCAGAGAGCCGCCTTCCTTTACAACATTTACAAATTTATCCAGAGAAGGCTGGTTCAGTGCTACGATGCAGTCTGCATCCTTTGTAACAACGGGAGAACCAACATTTTCGTCGGAAATGATTACGTTTACGTTTGCAGTACCGCCACGCATTTCGGGACCGTAGGAAGGACACCAGGAAACTTCTTTGCCTTCCAGCATGCCAGCATAAGCCATAATTTTACCCATCAGCAGAGAGCCCTGGCCGCCGAAACCTGCGATGATAGAAGAAAATGTACTCATAATTATTTGCCCTCCTCTACTGTGATATCTTTATATACGCCCAGAGGATAGTAAGGAATCATTTTTTCTCTTACAAATTCCATAGCTTTTACGGGTGTCAGACCCCAGTTTGTAGGGCAGGAAGCTACTACTTCGATGAAAGTGAAGCCCAGACCCTGTTTCTGGATTTCAAATGCTTTTCTGATTGCTTTCTTTGCGCCTGCTACCTGTGCAGGTGTGGAGATGGATACTCTTTCGATGTATGCGGGACCTGTCAGGGATGCCAGCATTTCGGAAACGCGCAGAGGGTTACCGTTTACCTTGGGGTCACGGCCGTTCTGAGCTGTTGTTGCCTTCATGCCGGGCAGAGTTGTGGGAGCCATCTGGCCGCCTGTCATGCCGTAGATACCGTTGTTGATGAAGATTGTTGTAATCTTTTCACCACGCGCTGCTGCATGAACGATTTCACATGTACCGATGGAAGCAAGGTCACCATCGCCCTGATATGTAAATACTGTCTGTTCGGGATGTACTCTCTTGATACCTGTTGCTGTTGCGGGAGCACGACCATGTGCACACTGGATTGCGTCAATGTTGAAGTAGTTGTTTGCAAATACTGCACAACCTACGGGAACTGCAACGATGGAGTTGCCCAGCTCGCCCATTTCTTCCAGAACTTCTGCTACCAGTCTGTGTACGATACCGTGTGCACAACCGGGACAATAATGCAATTTCGCGTCTGTTAAACCTTTTGTTTTTTCAAATACAACTGCCATTATTTGTCACCTCCCATAATTTCTTTACCAAATTCAACGATTTCATCTACAGTAGGTACGTTACCGCCTGTTCTGCCGTGGAATACAACCTTGTTTCTGTCGTTACAAGCGTATGCAACGTCCTGAACCATCTGACCCATGGACATTTCCACATCCAGGAACTTTTTGATTTTGTCATTGAATTTATCGAATGCTTTCTGAGGGAAGGGCCACAGTGTTTTAGGTCTGATCATACCTACTTTGTAGCCTTCTGCTCTCAGGTAGCCGATTGCTGTTCTAACAACTCTGGAAGCTGTACCGTAGGAAACGAATGCGTATTCCGCATCGTCCATCTTGTATTCTTCCCAATCCTGTTCGTTTTTCACGATTTCATCGTATACTCTGAAGTGATCATGGTTCCATGCTTCATATTCATCGGGTTCGATGACCAGGTTTTTGATGTTGCTTCTTTCTGCGCCGTAGTGACCTACCAGAGCCCATGTCTTTTCGGGCAGGTTGGGTCTGGGAACGTAGTTGAATTCAACGGGTTCCATCATCTGACCAATCAGACCGTCAGCCAGAATGATAACGGGCAGCAGATACTGGTCAGCGATATCGAATGCTTCCATAACCATGTTAACAGCTTCCTGTACGGATGCGGGAGCCAGAACAACGTTGTGGTAGTCACCGTTGGAACCGCCCTTTACTGTCATGTTATAGTCAGCCTGACCGGGCTGAATGGTACCAAGGCCCGGGCCACCACGCATCATGTTGATGATAACTGCGGGCAGGCCAGCGTTACTGATGTAACCGATACCTTCCTGTTTCAGTGCAATACCGGGGGAAGAAGAGCTTGTCAGCACTCTTGCGCCTGCTGCTGCTGCACCGTAAACCATGTTAATTGCTGCCACTTCGGATTCAGCCTGCACGAATGTGCCGCCTACCTTGGGTAATTCAACAGATAAATATTCAGGTACTTCGGACTGAGGAGTGATGGGGTAGCCAAAGAAATATCTGCAACCCGCCTCAATAGCCGCTTTACCAACTGCTTCGTTGCCTTTCATCAAAACTTTTGCCATTGAAAATTCCTCCTCTCTTAGTCCAGTCTTTCTACTACAATCGCACAGTCAGGGCACATTTTTGCGCAGCTTGTGCATGCGATACAATCTTCGTTGATCATTTCTGCGGGATTGTAACCTGCGGGATTGATTTTTGTTGTAGAAAGAGCAAGTACGCTCTTAGGACAAACAGATACACAAAGGCCGCAACCCTTACAAATCACTTCATTGATCGTTACTTTACCTTTTGCCATTCAAAATACACCTCCATAAATATTTGAATTTACATCCAGGTCTTTCTCATATTAAACTCCATAGGGAAAAGCTCCCCAGAAAGTCCTTCTGGTATTTCCTCTGTCATTACATCCCTGACATAGGAAACATACTTCACAGGAACCCCTGTGCGTTTTGTTACCTCCTTCAATACTTCGTCCCCATGGAGCAAACATTCAGCCGTTGTCTCTCTAACAAGGTTCGTGTTATTGATGAAGCCTGTCACCTTCAGCCCAGCCGCGTATTCCAGATTTTCCATCTGCTCGATGATACCCTCAGGTGTAGAGGTATTCGGGCGGTAGGCATTGACTACCATAAAAAAGTCTGCTTCCGAATGATCCAGAAGAGGTTTGATTCTGCCCAGCACCAGTGTGCCGACATCGTTGCCGCCAAGGTCTACCACATACTGGTATTCCTTATTGATGACGGGCATCGTCATCGCGCCGGAAACCGCAGGAACATCCGCAACCGCCGTGTCCAAGTTGGAGGCGATTACCTGAATCCCCTTTTCTTCCAGCTCTTCCTTTTTCTCTCTGGAACGGAAATAAACATTTACAATATCCAAATCGGCAATGGCTACCTTTCCGTCTACGCTTTCGCGCAGCTTCTTGACATAATTGACTGCAAATTCAGTCTTGCCGCTGCCGTAGTGACCTGTGATAATTCTGATTCTTTTATCGTCAGCTACCATACGTTTTCGCCTCCAAACCCTCTGGGTTTTCTCCCACAACACTTTTATGCAAAATTTCCAATAAATGTATGATAAAAGTGTCATTCTATAAAAATTTAATAAATTATGCTTTTATCAAGAAAATATTTTAGATATTTTTTTGCTGTTTTTCTTTTACCTTGGTCTCATTATAACGCAACTTTTTCTCAGTTGCAAGAAAATTCACAGATTTTTTCCTTCGTATTGAAAAAAATACATAATTTTTGACATATAAACTGTCAAAAATATATTGTATCCAAACTATCATTTGTAAAAAAGTTATACTTTTCAATGATTTTATCTATAGTTTTTGCATTATTTTGATACTTGTCATACAAACAAAACCATTCTTTGTCTGTCAAAAAAGTGTCGATAAGCGCGAAAAAACCACGTTTCTTCAAAAATACATTTGAAAAAACGCGGTTCCTTTTTTATTTCGTTCTTAACTTGTCATACAACTAACTTATACGTTGAAAAGCAGTTCCCCATAGGTCGGGAAGGGCCAGCTTTTTTCATCCACCAGCATCTCCAGTCGGTCGGCAGGCTCTCTCAGCTCCTTCATTGCTTTGAATACATGGTCGCGATAGAAGAACGCCTGTGTCCGGTTGTCGTCCTGCAATGCCCCTGCGCGCTCGGTTTCTTCCACAAGCGTTTTCAGCTTTTCATGGAACAGCTTGAGGTTTTCATTGATATCCCTGAGAATTTCCTCCTGCGCGGCAGTATCCATGCCGACAGCCTGCATCGCCGCTACAGCCTGTGCAACCTCCCCTGCGTATTTCACAACCGCGGGGCGAATCTGCTTGGATGCCATATCAATCATAGTTTTTGCTTCAATGTTAATCTGCTTGATATATGCTTCGTAGCGGATTTCCGCTCTCGCCTGCAATTCAATGCTGCTCAGAACGCCGTGTCTGCCGAACAGCTCTACTACCTTATCATCCAGGAATGCCTGCACCGCATCCACGGAATTTGTGATATTGGGCAGACCTCTGCGTGCGGCTTCTTCCACCCATTCCTCGGAATAGCCGTTGCCGTCGAAGATGACTCTCTTATGCTCCACATAGGTTCTGCGC
>JBNMGO010000176.1:0-3822 GCA_050872285.1 Anaerotignum sp. | reverse complement strand
ATCCATCGCATCCGCGTCCAGCTTCGCATGATAAATACCCATGCCGTTTTTCTCATCCGACAGGGCGCGTTGCAGCAGCTTTTTAATGTCCTTGTCCTCCAACTGCCGCAGCTCAAAAATAATGGAACGGGAAACCAACGCCTTATTCACCTCAAAATAGGGGTTTTCCGTTGTCGCCCCAATCAGAATCAGCGTCCCGTCCTCCACATGCGGCAGAAGCGCGTCCTGCTGGCTTTTGTTGAACCTGTGAATCTCGTCAATAAACAGTATCGTTTTCTTGCCGTACATCCCAAGCTCTGCCTTCGCATCCTCCACCGTCTCTTTGATTTCCTTAATGCCTGCCGTTGTTGCGTTAATCTGGCAGAATTTGCTTTTCGTTGTGTTGGCAATGATTTTTGCCAATGTGGTTTTGCCTGTCCCGGGCGGGCCATAAAAAATAACAGAGCTGAGCCTGTCGCTCTGAATGGCTCTGTAAAGCAGCTTGCCCTTCCCGACAATATGCTCCTGTCCGACAAATTCCTCTAAGCTTGTCGGGCGCATCCTTGCCGCAAGCGGTGCCTCCTTGCCCCCCTGCAAACTGCGGTTATATTCAAATAAGTCCATTTTCTTCACCGACTTTCCATAAACACTCCTTCTATTTTATAGTAGATTTTCCTTTATTTCAAGAAAAAGAAACTGCCCGCTGTTCCTCAAAAAGACCATGTCATTTTGTAGAATTTTCCGTTTTTCTCTGTCCTTCCTCCCAAAAAGATGGTATACTACACAGGCATTTATCATTTATAAAGGAGAATTTTATGAAAAAACGTGATTCTTTTACCAACAGGCTCGGCTTCATCCTTGCCTGCGTGGGTTCTGCGGTCGGCATGGGCAATCTCTGGATGTTCCCGACAAGGGTATCCCTTTACGGCGGCGGTTCCTTTTTAATTCCTTATTTTATCTTTGTTGTGCTGATTGGCTCCACGGGTGTCATCGGGGAAATGGCATTCGGGCGTGCGGCACGCTCCGGCCCCGTCAATGCCTTCGGTATGGCGTTGGAAAGCCGCGGCAAGCGTAAGCTTGGCGAAGCCCTCGGGCTGATTCCCATGGTCGGCGCACTGGCAATGGCAATCGGCTATACGGTTGTCATGGGCTGGATTCTGAAATACGCCGTCGGCACGTTCACCGGCGCAACCCTTGCCCCCACGGATGTCGATTCCTATGCGGCGGCATTCGGCGGCATGGCAAGTGCCTTCGGCAATAACGGCTGGCAGATTGCGGCACTGCTCCTCTGCATCCTGATTATGATGATGGGCATCGGGCAGGGCATCGAAAAAGCGAATAAAATCATGATGCCGCTGTTCTTCCTGCTGTTTGTCGGGCTTGCTGTCTATATTGCCTTACAGCCGGGTGCGGCGGCAGGCTATCGCTATATCTTCCGCGTAGACCCTGTCGCGCTGAAAAGCCCCATGACTTGGATTTATGCCCTTGGGCAGGCGTTCTTCTCCCTCTCCATCGCAGGCAACGGCACCATTATCTATGGCTCCTATCTCTCCGATGAAGAAAATATCCCTGCCTCCGCGGCGCGTGTTGCCTTCTTTGATACCTTAGCGGCATGCCTTGCGGCTCTGGTTATCATTCCTGCCATGGCAACCACAGGCTCTCAGCTGGATCAGGGCGGCCCGGGGCTGATGTTCATCTTCCTGCCGAATCTGTTCCACAGCATGCCCGGCGGCTCTCTGTTCGCCATCATCTTCTTTGTGGCAGTGCTGTTCGCAGGGATGACCTCTCTTTTGAACCTCTACGAAACCCCCATCGCAACCCTGCAGGAAAAATTCAACTTTTCCCGTGTGGCGGCGTGCCTGACGATTGGCATCATCGGCATTGTGGTTTCCGTCTGCATTCAGGGCATTGTTTCCGCTTGGATGGATGTGCTGTCCATTTATATCTGCCCCCTTGGCGCAGGGCTTGCGGCAATCATGTTCTTCTGGTTCTGCAAGCGCGAATTTGTGGAAACAGAGGTCAATAAGGGACGCGATAAGCCCCTGTTTCCTTGGTTCTACCCCCTTTGTAAATATGTCCTCTGCCCCGTCTGTGTTCTCGTGCTGATTCTCGGCGCACTGAACGGCGGCATCGGCTAAGCAAAAGAAAAAGCCTTACTGTAAGCAAAAAAAACTTCGATCCTTACAGTAAGGTTTTTTTCATATCCAGTATACCGTTTTCATATAATTCATGCGGTGCAATATCCTGTCCATGTGACCATTCAATACCATTTCTGTCAGATGCCAGTTTGACCGTTTGAAAATAAGACCATTCCCTCAATTCTCCATACCACGAACCGCTTATATAAGGAAATACATCAAATAGCTTGATTTCTCCTGTTTCATAATAAAGTCGGAGAAAATATGGCTCTACTGCTTCTACTCTGTTTAATTTAGGCATATTCTCATTCTCCCTTCTTTCGTTTTACCTTATCTGATTCTATTTCATTTGTCAATGCCCCTCAAAGTTCATTTGTTTCTCTTTCTCTTGCAAGAAATATTTATAAACGATATCATAAAAAGTGAAAGAGGTGATACCTATGATTTACAGCGGACGTTCCGCAAGGGTCGCTGCAATTGTCGATTCTGATAACAAAGCAACAAAGCTCCAGCGCATCCCTTTGATGGAGAAATCCTTTAACGAAAAATGGCTGCAGACTATTTTAGAGCAAAATCCAGAAATCATTCCCTCTACAGAGGTCGGGAGTGAGTTTGCTCCTCTGCTTTGCATTGGCACAGAGGTTCCGGTTGGTTCAGGGGGTACTAAGGGCTACATAGATAATCTGTATATCACGCCCTCCGGTCATTTAGTTGTGGTCGAAACAAAGCTGTTCCGCAATCAGGAATCCAAGCGCACTGTTGTCGCACAGATTATCGACTATGCCAAAGAACTGCAGAAATGGACCTGCGAACAGCTGGATAAAATTGCGGAGAACTATACCTATCAAAAAGCAAGGAAAGCATCCCGTATCATCGATATGATGGCAGCAGCAGGCTACCTTAGGTTCTGTGATGAGGCAGCTTTCACAGACTGTGTGAATGAAAATCTAAAGCAAGCATCCTTCCTTCTGCTTATCATCGGTGACGGCATCAGATCCGGTGTGCAGCAGCTGGCAGACTTTCTAAATATTCATACCAATATGCGGTTTCATCTTGGCTTGGTGGAAATGGAGATTTATCAGAATGGGGATTCTACCATTATCATCCCTAATATGCTGACCAAAACGGCTATCATCGAAAAAACGATGTATGAATCGGTCGTTCCCTCTCTGAACGCATCTGTTCCGCAGGAGCAGAAAAAATATATCCGCAAGCCTCTGCTTTCCGAAAAGGAATTTATCCATGTCTTTGCGGAACAAGGCTATCTGGAAGAAGGTGCCGTTCAGGAACTCATTAACGATATCAAAGCAATTCAGGGGTATTCTATTCAGATTACGCCTACGGAACTTCGCATCCGTTTTGCCGCAGGCAATGCAACGCATATCCTTCTGTATTTCAGTATCGCAGATGATCGGGCTGCGGTCTGGTTTATCCCTGCCGAAGTTAAAAAGGCTCTCATCAATAGCCACCTGTTCGATTCTGAGGCGGAGCAATTCATGGAAGAATACAAACCATTCATTGATACCGGGAAATCAAAATATGAGCCTTACGAAACAGAAACCGGTTACTACTTTGCAGATCTCAATTATCTGCTGAAAAACGAATCTGCATTTCTTATGGCTCTGGAAAGATTCAAGGATAATCTGAACGATTTCAAATAAGCAAATGAAAGGTGGGCATTGCTTCGGCGATGCCCCTATTATAT
>JBNMGO010000184.1:0-3712 GCA_050872285.1 Anaerotignum sp. | reverse complement strand
TTGCAGAAGGGGTTACGATTCTTTCCGCGGCATCCACCGTAGGCCCAAAGGAGGCGGAAGGCCCTCTGGGGAAATATTTCGACCAAAAGACGGAGGATGCCCTGTTCGGGGAAACCACATGGGAACTGGCGGAAAGCAAATTTGTGGAGAAAAACATGGCGCTGACCCTGCAAAAGGCAAACCTTAAGGCAAAGGATGTCGATTATATTCTCTGCGGCGATTTGCTGAACCAATGCACCGGCTCAACCTTCGGCATCCGCCCGTTTGAAATTCCGTTTTTCGGCTTATTCGGCGCCTGCTCCACGATGGGCGAAGCCATGAGCCTTGGGGCAATGCTGATTGACGGCGGCTTTGCGAACCACGTTCTGGCAGGGGCATCGAGCCATTTCTGCGCGGCGGAAAAGCAGTTTCGCTTTCCTTTGCCCTTGGGGACACAGCGTCCGCCAACCTCTACATGGACAGTGACGGGGGACGGCGCGGTGGTTCTGGCACGAAAGGGCGAAGGTCCGAAAATTACGGAGATTACTACGGGGAAAATTGTGGATATGGGCGTGACGGATGCGAACAACATGGGGGCGGCAATGGCACCTGCCGCGGCGGATGTATTGCAGACGCATTTCGAGGATACGGGCAGAACGCCGCAGGAATATGATGTGATTGCAACGGGCGACTTGGGTACGGTCGGCAGGGAACTGGTAGTGAAGCTTCTGTCAAAGGCAGGCTATGAAATGGACAGCCGTTATACGGACTGCGGCATTGAAATTTTCGACAACGAAACGCAGGATACCCATGCAGGCGGCAGTGGCTGTGCCTGCTCCGCGGTGACGTTCTGCGCCTATTTTTACCCGAAGCTGCTTTCCGGGGAAATCGGGCGGATGCTCTTTATCCCGACAGGGGCATTGATGAGTCCAACCTCCTCCCAGCAGGGGCAGTCCATTCCCGGCATTGCCCATGCGCTTGTGATTGAGGGCTGCAAAAAGGGGGCGAAGAAATGACGGAGATTCTGAAAGCGTTTCTGGTCGGCGGCGTGCTTTGCGTCATCGGGCAGATTCTGATTGATAAAACAAAGCTGATGTCGGGGCGGATTCTGGTGCTGTATGTCTGCATCGGGTGTGTCCTCGGCGGCCTGGGGATTTATCAGAAAATTGAGGCATTCGGCGGCGCAGGCGCAACCGTTCCCCTGACGGGCTTTGGCTTTCGCCTTGCGGAAGGGGTCATGAAGGAGGTTCGGCATGCAGGGATTCTCGGCATTTTTACGGGCGGCATCAAATCCGCCGCAGCAGGGATAACGGCGGCAGTTTTCTTTGCATTTTTTTCCGCTCTTTTTGCAAATCCAAAAGAAAAATAGAGGTGCGCCCAGATAAGAAACCTTGTATCCGCAGGCTTTCCGCTATTTCATTTTCTTCACGTTTTCTTATTGGGACGCACCTTCTGCAAAATTTAGTGATTTTGCAGAAAAGCCTGTGAAAATCGGAAAAGGCGAGCAGTCCTCTCTGAATTATTGCTAAAAAATTCTATGCAAGTTTATGTATTATTCAATATACATTTTGCGGCGAACGTGCTATAATAAGGATAACAAAAAAATGAAAAGGAAGTGGAGCCCATGCACAGCGCTATTGGGTCCCGCAAGGATTTCAACAACGTGGATGAAGATCAGCTGTTGGCGGAGTATAAGGCGTGCCTGGAAGGACTTCTGGAGCACGAGCAGGTGCAGAGACTGGACCTGCATACACAGCATTGCAACACAAGCAGACTTCAACATTGTATAAATGTTTCCTATTACAGCTTTCTGGTTTGCTACAAGATGGGTTGGGATTATCGTTCCGCAGCCAGAGCAGGGTTACTGCATGATTTGTATTTTTACGATTGGCGGGTAAAGAAATATATTCGTTCCAGCCATTCTTCCTGGCATCCGCGCATTGCGCTTTTGAATGCACAGAAAATCACAAAGCTGAATAAGGTCGAAATGGACGCGATTCGTAAGCATATGTGGCCTTGTACACTGATTCCGCCCCGTTATATCGAATCCTATGTTGTTACCTTCGTTGATAAAATCTGTGCTGTCTGCGAATTCGCAGAACGCGGCTACGCAAAAACAGCAAAGAAAGTCGTACGGAGATTCAAAAGAGGCTTTGCGTCTTAATCCTTGCCGGGACGTATTCAGACAGAACATTAAAAATTTCATACGTTTTGGAAGTGACAGAAAAATAATACAGTAAAATAACCCATAATCAAATAACAATATCAATCAAACAGATAAAGCTGAAAAAAAGAAATCCTCCGTATGAGAAATCTGCGGAGGATTTTTTGTGTGCAAAAATATTTTTTCAGCCGTTTTGTCTGGGGTAAACCATATTTTCCTCTTTGATGCAGGAAAGCACCTCATCCACGAATTTCTGACATTCGATTCTGGTGATGCCGAGGTTATGGTCAAGGTAATTGCCGCACATTTCAGGCTTTGCGGCAGGGATTTCCTCGTCAAAATCCGCCATGTACTGATAGCAGTCCTTCATGATTTCCGCCACATCCTTAGATTCCAGATCCCCCTTGAAGATGACATACATCCCCGTGCGGCAGCCCATGGGGCCGACATAGATGGTCTTTTCCGCCCAGACGGGGTGCGCGCGGAAGAAGGTTGCCATCAGGTGTTCAATCGTGTGCATCACGGAGGTATCCATCACCATTTCGCGGTTGGGCTCCTTCATGCGGACATCGAAGGTTGTCAGAACGCCGTCCCCGACGGTATCCTTTCTGGAAACATAAATCCCGCGGAGCAGGCGGTTGTGGTCAATGCCAAAGCTTGTTACGTCCATTTTTTTCATCCTTTCCAATCGTGTTTCATTGCTTTTCATTGTACCTATTTTTTGTTCGGATTGCAAGGCTTTCTAATAATACTGTATACCTATAGGATTTATGTTGCAGAATGGGGAAAAGTTCGCTATAATGTGCAAAAAGCAACGTTTATGCAGAAACAAAAGACAAAAGAGAGAGAAAGAAGGCATGCAATATGGGCAAGGTTTTAACAAGAGAGGAAGCATGGGAACTGCTGAATGAATATAATAAGGAGCCGTTCCATCTGCGCCACGGCGAAACAGTTGAAGGCGTGATGCGCTATCTGGCACAGGAATTGGGCTATGGCAATGAGGTGGATTTCTGGGGCAATGTCGGGCTTTTGCACGATCTGGATTTTGAACAGTGGCCCGAACAGCACTGCGCCAAGGTGCAGGAGTTGATGCGCGAAAGAGATATTGACGAAAGAATGATTCATGCGGTGGCAAGCCATGGCTACGGCATCTGCTGCGATATTGAACCCGAGCATGAAATGGAAAAGGTGCTTTTCGCTGTGGATGAACTGACAGGCTTGATTGGTGCGGCGGCACTGATGCGCCCCTCCAAGAGCGTAAAGGATATGGAACTGAAATCCGTGAAGAAAAAATTCAAGGACAAGCATTTTGCCGCAGGCTGCGACAGAGAAATCATCAAAACAGGCGCAGAACGTCTGGGTTGGGAATTGGATGAACTGATTCAGAAAACACTGGACGGCATGAAGGCGGACGAAAGAAACGCATAAGGCAGAAAGGGCAAACACCTCATTTCGGGAGCAGGAAGCTGCTTTTCGGTGGGGTGTTTTTCTTTTTTCAGAAAAAATCAATCATATCTTAATGGAAAATTTCTTTTTTATGCAGGAATTTTGTTGTATACTATACAATAA
>JBNMGO010000259.1:0-2787 GCA_050872285.1 Anaerotignum sp. | reverse complement strand
GGGTGGAATCGTCAGGTTGTAGGCACGCGCCAGACGGGTGATGCTGTCCAGCAGGATCACTAAATCCTTCCCCTGCTCCACCATGCGTTTTGCGCGTTCCAGCACCATCTCCGTTACCTTTTTATGATGCTCAGGCTCTTCATCAAAGGTCGAATACACAATCTGCACATTCTCTCCCTCGATGGAGCGTTGAATATCCGTCACTTCCTCGGGACGTTCATCAATCAGCAGTACAATCAGATGCACTTCCTTATGGTTGCAGGTGATGGCATTTGCCATTTTTGTCAGAAGGATTGTTTTCCCGACCTTCGGCGGTGCAACAATCATCCCTCTCTGCCCCTTGCCGATGGGGGCAATCAAATCAATGATGCGACCGGAGAGTTCATTCTGCTCTGTTTCCAGCTTCAGCTTTTCCTCGGGATAAATCGGTGTCAGATCTTCAAAATTCGGGCGGTGAATCGCAAGATACGGCGCATCCCCATTGACCGTCTGCACATAAACCAGACCGCCGACCTTTTCGCCTTCTCTGGCAGGGCGCACATTCCCCATCACTCTGTCGCCCGTTTTCAGGTTAAATCTGCGAATCTGCGCAGGGGAAACATACACATCATTTGCGCCGGGCAGGCAGTTTTCCGCACGCAGAAAACCATACCCATCAGGCAGTACCTCCAGAATCCCCTCTCCCAATTCCTCAAAAATCTGCTTTTCCCTTTCCGTATGCTCCTGCGGAATTTCGGTTTTTTCGTCGGAATTTCTGCGAGAAAAATCGGAAGCAGCCGACCGAGGTGCAGAATCATTTTTCTGCGCCTCAGAGGACTGCTCAATCTTCTCAATCAATTCCCTTTTTTTCAAACCGGAAATGGCAGAAATCCCCAGTTCCTTCGCCATTTTTCTCAATTCCACAAGCGTTTTTTTCTCCAAATCGCTCATACTACACTCCTGTTCTTATTGCGGGATTTTGATAACTGTGCCGGGTGCTAAGGTGTCACCTTCCTTCAGACCATTGGCATCCAGAATCTTCTGATACTCTGCGCCATTGCCAAGCTGGCTCTGCGCGATGGTCCACATGGTATCACCGTCTTTTACGGTGTATTCCTTTGTGCCGGAGGATGTGGATGCGGAATCGTCCTTTTTGGTGTCCGCTTTGGTGTCCGCACTATCAGAATCACCTGTCGATGTGGTGTCCTTACCGTCCAGTTTTTCCTGCAGCTGCATATTCTGAAGCTGCATGTCCTCATATTTCTGTTTATAATCCTGAGACTGTGTCAGCTGGTTCTGAACCTCCTCCAGCTTACTGCTCAGGCTTACGGTACGGAAAATGAGGAAGATAATCAGCAGAACGGCAACAATGCCGAGAATAATCGGCAGCTTACTTCTGCCTCTGCCGTAATCGTCATAATATTCCTCGTCATAGAGGCTGTCGAGGTGCTCCTGCTTGGCGCGTTCCTCGAAGTCCATTTCCTCATAACGGGGGCGATAGTCTCTTTCATCCATGCCCATATCGTCAAAGGGTTCTCTTTCCTTCTTATGCTTTTTCTTTTTGCCATGGTGCTTCGCGGGGGCAGCGGTCTGTAAAGTGACCTCCTCCACGATTTTGGACTTCTTGCGCGCAGGCAGCACGCTTACATACTGAATCCCATCGTCATAATCATCCTGATTCATTGTATTCCCTTTGGGGGCGGAAGTATACGCGCTTTCCGCATTTCTTGCGCGGCGGGAAACGTAACGGGTAGGGTCGCCCTCCTGCTGGGGTGCGCGGCTGACCTCGTTAATCTCGTTGCCGACCTGCTGCATTCTTGCCTCTCTGACTTCCTCCACGTCCTCGCGTCTCTGGGGGCGGCGTGCGCGGTAAGCGGTTGCCTCCAGGTCGTCATTTTTGCCCATGAGAGGGTGGGTCTGCATGAGGATATCCACAACTTCCTTGGGCAGGTCGTTGTATAAATCCTCATAATAGCCTTTATCTGTTTCGCTGAGGCCTTCGGGGCCCGTTTTATTGCCGATTTTTTCGTCGCTCATGTGATTCCCTCCAAAAAAATATATCATTTGAAAATAAAACATTTTCACACAAAAATCGCATTTTATCTAATATATTTTACAGGTTTATTTCCGCAGTGTCAACCAAAGCGGCAAAAATTCAAGAAATTGTAAGAAATTCGGGCGTTCACAAAAAATTCAAAACTTTGGTGGCAATCCCCTCTTTACATCCGGCGCAGGATTGCATATACTATAGTAATAAATCAGACCGTTTCCGCATCATGCCCCGCAAAACGGGAAAAAGGGAGTGATAGCATGAAAATAGAACGGATAAGCGAAAATCAGCTGAAGCTGACCCTGACAAAGGCAGATTTGGCGGAGAGAGAGATTAAATTAGAGGACTTGATTACGCCTTCTGAGAAAACGCAGAAGCTGTTTCGGGATATTATGGAGCAGGCGTTGGATGAGGAGGATTTCATTTCGGAGAATACGCCGCTGATGGTGGAGGCTGTGCCTTCGGGGGGCGATGGCATCATGATCATCGTGACGAAGGTGAACAATAAAGAGAAAAAAGCGGGCGAGGATTTGCGCCGCTGGAAAAAGAAGCCCATGGATACACCGGCGCATGAGGAGGAAAAAAATTCGGATATTCTGATTTATTCCTTCCCTTCTCTGGATGATGTGATTGGCGTGAGCCTGCGTCTGGATGGCGTGTTCAAGGGCGAAAGCGCGGTTTATAAGAATGATGGGAAGTATTTCCTTGTGATGCAGGGGGATACATACACCACGGAGGAAACGGCAGAGGAGCTGGAG
>JBNMGO010000370.1:0-1893 GCA_050872285.1 Anaerotignum sp. | reverse complement strand
TGCACTTGGCGGATTTTCACGCGCCTGCAGGCGTGGCTAGTAAAAGCCCCTTATAGGGGCAGAGCAAACCACCGGCTAAGCCGGTGGTTTTGATTATAGCTTGCCTTCCTTCTTCAGATATGCCAGAAAGCTCTCCGGGCCCTCCATGATATCATCATAGGTTGTATCAAAATCCCCTGTATACCAAGGGTCGGCAATATCTCTGGGATGGTCGCTGAAATCCAGCAGACGATAGACCTTATGGTCGGGGTCCTCCTTAATTTGCCGCATCAGATTGGGAATGTTGTACCGTTCCGCAACCAGAAGATAATCATAAGCGTCATAATCGGTTTCTGTTACCTGCCTTGCGTGATGCATGGCGCAGGAAATGCCGACGGATGCCAGCTTGCGCTTCGCGGGGGGATAGACCCCGTTGCCGATTTCCTCGCGGCTCGTTGCGGCGGATGCGATGTGGAATTGAGCGAAAAGCCCACGTTTTTCTACCATGTCGCGGAAGAGATATTCCGCCATGGGGGAACGGCAGATGTTGCCGTGGCAAATCATCAGTACATGTATCATGAATATCAAACACCTTTCCAATTATGTTTCTTTCCTATTTTACCTGATTTCCTGACATTTTGCAAAAGGATGCCAGTCGAATTTGAATGCTGAATGATAATTTTTCTGCAATAAAATTCCGCCTGCAGTCCTTCCTGTATTATTGCAGAAACAGAAAAATCAGAAAGTGTTCGGCGGAAAAGTCGGACGCTTTTTCTCTGCCTTGACAGGAAACAGCTCGCCTGCTATATATAAGATAAGGGGGGATTCGGATGCAGCTTAACCGTAAAAAATTGACAGGCGTTTGCATCGTGCTTTTTGTTATTCTTTGTGCGCTGCTTTTTGTTTTTCAAAAAACCGAAACGAAAGAAGAAACGGCAGTGCTGTTGAATGGAACGGAAATTCCTTATGTGATACAGGATGGAAAAGTCTATTTATATCTGGAGGATTTGACGAAAAACGGATTCGCTGCGGATGCGGGCGGATATACGGCGGATCACACCGGATACCGTTATGTTCTGTGGACAGATGGTCTGACAGAAAGTCTGTCGACGAATGCGGAAATTGCGGAACTGCCGTCGGATGCAAAGGCAGAAATTTACATCAATGGTCTGCAAATCGGGTGTTATGCAATGGGGCAGAAGCCGATGATTGCCTTGGCAGAATTTGCAGAAATGCAGGAGAATACGACAACAGAAACCGAAAAAACGATATGTTCTGATGCGGAAGGGAATCAAACGATTTCGGAAGAAAGCGTGGAGCGGTGTTCCGAAAATCTGAGACTTATTCTGGATGGCGGCGTGGAAAAAGACCCTGGTTTTGAGCATTGTTCGCCTTACCTGGTCAGGTATACGAAAGAAAAGCATCAAATCGTGCTTGAAACCGTGAACAAGGGTGAAATGGTACAAACCAAAAACGGCGCATTTCCGTTGAAAAAGGTTTATGCAGGAGAAATGCGAGGGATGCGTCTGGTGGATTTATTCGATGACTATCTGAATCTGACACAGGCGGCGGAAACAGCAGGTGCCTCCTTTCAAATCAAAAACGGAGTCTTATCCATTGCAGGAAATGAGGAAATCCTGTTTTCGGATGTGTCAGAACCGCTTGGTACTCTGCAATATTGCAAGGAAAGGGTATTTCAGACGGCGTTGCAGGATGAAAACGGAAATCAGATAGATGCGCTTCTGGTGGGCGAAAATTGGTATATCAGTAAAGGGAATGTGAAATAAAAAACGGGTGCAGAGAGTTTCTCCGCACCCATTCCTATTTTCGACTGAAATATTTACGCCTGTGTCTGGTCGCTGTTTCCTGCTGCCTGCGTGTTCTCCAAGGCGCGCCATACCTCATTCTTTCTGT
>JBNMGO010000300.1:0-2402 GCA_050872285.1 Anaerotignum sp. | reverse complement strand
CCTGCCCGATATCCTGCGGAAGTATCACCTCGCGCACCCCAAGGTGGATATCATCGTAAAAACAGCCGATAATGTTTTTTCCGCGGAACGTCTCCTTTCCCAGAATGAGGTAGATCTTGCCTTCGTTGTCCATGATCAGCGAAGAACGAAAAACTTCATCAAGACCATTCTGAAAGAGGCGCATTATGTGTTCGTGGCTGCGCCCTCTCGCCCCCTGACGAAAAAACCCGTGGTCACTCTGGCGGAAATCGCGGAAAATGACGTGATTATCACAAATCAGCAGTTCTATTTTTCCGATATGTCCAATGAATACACCAAAAATACCCTTGCCTACCTCATCAAGCCGCGGTTCGACCTTTGGAATCCCATCGCCGCCATGGAGCTGGCAAAGCTGGATTGTGGCATTGCCCTGCTTTCCTCTTATCTGGTTGAGGATGCTGTCAAAAGAGGGGAATTGTGTACCCTCAATGTGCCGGAGCTTAACTTTACCGTATGGCTGCAGGTTCTCCGCCATGAGCAGAAGGCAGTCACCCCCCAGATGTCCGCCTTCTATAAGCTCCTGCAGGAATATTACAAGGAATAAACGTGCCAAAATCAGGATTTCTTATTACTTTTTTTAATAGAAATCTTTAAATCTATCAATTTCACATTTCTTTTTGGATATGTTACAATGACCTCGTACCCTAAAAGAGAAAACTTCCATCATATAACAAATCTCACCATACGGCTCATGATGAGATTTCCTTCCTTCTTCCTCCGGGTACTTTCACATGCTTGCAGTCGTAATCTTCCTTGCGGCTGCTTTTTTTATGCCTTTTTTGCAAAATAATCCCGATTCTGCAGCACCGATGCATCCTCCGGTCGGAATACCCCCGCCATCTCGTTGTACATCTTCGCCATCTCCCATTCCCCCAGCCTGTCATAGCAGACACAAAGCTGAATACAGGGCAGAAATCCATAACATTCCTCCTGTACAAATGCCCCCTGCTCCTTGCGCCGTTCTGCGTGCAGCGCATTTTCATACCAGAAAATTGCCTGCTCCCACTGCCCCTTTTCGTAAAAATATCCCCCGATTTCACAGCAATGCTCCCCTGTCGGCGGCGCGAATTTCAAGCCTTCCAAAAGTACCGAAATCCCTTCTTCCACCTTCCCCACCGCCTGTAAACAATGCGCCAGCAGCCGCACTGCCTCTAATTTATTTTCCAACCACCCCTCGGGGTTTTCCAGAAACTCACGAAATACCTTCGCCGCCTGTTCATATTTCCCATGTGCAAATAATTCCCGTCCGTAATAAAACCATTCCCTCGCGTTGAATTTTTCCCCTTCCGCAAGCATTTTTTCATAAATCCGCAGATTGCGGTCGGAATATTTCTGTTTTTCTTTCCGATGCTGAAAATGAATCTCCTCATATCGCACCTGCCCGAAGGGTGGAATCACCTCATGCACACGCCCCTGCCACCTTGCCTGCGGACAACGGCGCAGCAGCCGCTCCCTGTAATAAGAAAAATTCGCCTGTCCATTCTCATCAAAGCCCGTATCATAAAGCATCATCACCACATCGCAGGGATTTTTCCGCAAATCCTCTTTCAGCGCAAGCAGCTTTTCCTTCTCTGCCTGCGGCAGAACGTCATCCGCATCCATCCATAGGAGATATTCCCCCGTCCCCTTGGAAAACGCAAAATTCCGTGCCGCCGCAAAATCCTCCGCCCAAGGGAAATCATAAATTTTATCCGTAAACCGCCGCGCAATCTCCTTCGTCCTGTCCGTAGAACCCGTATCTACAATGATAATTTCCTCCACTGCATCCGCAATGCTTTCCAGACACCGCTCCAGCGTTTCCTCCTCCTGCCGCACAATCATACAAAGACTGATTCTCATTCTTCCACGCTCCCTTCCTTGCCGCCAATTTATGCAAAAAAGAAGGAACCGTGCCTGTTTATATACAAAAAGGCATCCTCAGGAATTTCCCGAAGATGCCCTACTTTTCTTTACAATTAAAATTTCCTCTGCTATAATACAGTTAAGGTAGGAAGTCGCCACAAGTGGCTGACCTTGGTATTGCCAAGTTGCCCTTAGTTCGCCAAAACCAATGCGGGCAACGTTTTATTTACTCCTAAAATTTAGGATTGCGACAAGAAGTATACCAAAAGAAATCATTAAAGAGATTGCTTCGTATGTACTCATGTGCATCACCTCCCCCTTAACTGATAGGGAGGTCAGTCGCCCGTCACGACTTCCTTATTTTTATTCTACCATATCTGACATTTTTTCGTCAATATTGACAGAAGCATACAAAAAAGGACATCCTTCTTAAGGTGCATCCAAATAAGAAAACACGAAAAGAGCGAAATCCTTAAATACAAGGGTTTCGCTCTTTTTATATATTAGTGGACTGTTTTCTT
>JBNMGO010000144.1:0-4298 GCA_050872285.1 Anaerotignum sp. | reverse complement strand
CCTGCCCGTTCCCCTCAATCTGGGCATACGCCTGTTCCAATGCAATCTGTGCGTCCGCAAATTTTCCCTGTAAGAAATCCGCTTCGGCACGCATGATTTTTTCCGCACCCTGTCCATGTCCGTTTGTGATTCTGTAATAATGGGGCATACATTCCTCCATTTCGGCAAGTTCCTTTTTCAGCGCGCCTGCTTCTCTGTGAAACATCATCAGAACCGAGGGCGAGCCAAACGTCCAGCCGCCACTGTTCTGTATGCTGATGGCAGGGCGGGACATCTGCCTGCTCGCACTGCGGTGGAGTCTGCTCATGGCACTGATGTCATTATACATCAGAAAGCTGAGAATCAGGTCACATTCGCCCAGAAGGTCACCCTTTTCCTGTTCTGCCAGATTCGGATGCTCCGCAATCGCGGTCAAAAGAAGCTCCTTCATCCGCATCATTTCGGAAATCAGCCGCCAGTTGAACATACTGCGCATCAGCACCAGAATCGCAAGTGGATGCTCCTTCAGAACCGTAACGGGACACTCTCCGATTGCCGTCAGCACTGTTTGGGACGGCAGAGAGGAAAGCAGAATCCCTGCATCCTGTTCCACAATGCGAAGCAGGGCATTGTAATTTCCGCTTTGCCGATACGCCGCCATGGCATGCAGATATTGTTTGCGTTCCTCGTGCCAGATGCCGAAGCGGTTGCGGTACGCCGCCTGCTTTTCGGGCGGCAGGGTATGAAACGTGCGCTCCGCACATTCCTTCATCATGTGGTGAAAACGATAGGTTTCCCCATCAGGCAGGCGTTTCACAAAGGCATTCTGCTCCGTCAGCATAGTCAGCATCTGCTCCGCATGGGGGTTTTCCGTAATAAAGCGCGCCATTTCTATCGTAAATTCATCCGCAAGCCCCATAACGGCAAGAAATTCCCTTGCATCCGCAGGCAGGGGCGCAATCATCGCGGCGGTGAACATGGTATAAATATCGGATTTGCGGTCGGGCAGTGCGCCGTGTTTGGCAAGCGTGTGCAGATGCAGATAAATCGCGGAAAACCAACCCTCGCTCGCATAAAGCAGAGAAGAAATTTCCGCATCCGAAAGGGAAGTACCGCAGCGGTGTGCATAAACGGCAAGCTCCGTATGGTTGAGCCGCAGCTCCGCCGTGCCAAGCTGGCAGAGCCTGCCGCCCAGACGTACCTGTGCCGCAAAGGGCAGAAAACGGTCGCGGCTTGCCACAATGACATGCACAGTTTCGGGCAGACGGTTCGCAAGCGTGCAGAGAAAGGCGGCAGTGCGCGCATCTGTCAGCAGATGGAAATCGTCAATGAAAAGATAGCAGGGCAGCTCTCCTGCAAGCGCATGGCAGAGGTCATCCGTCAGAAGACTGCCGCCTGCGGCATCCGTCGGGCAGGGGTAATCCTGCAAAAAAGAAAAGCCTGCGTGCAAAAAGGCATCCTGCACGCTTTTCCAGAAAATTGCGAGATTGTCGGAATACACGCTGATGCGGATGATGCGCGCATGTTCCGCCTTCCTGCGTTCCGCAAGATACCAGTTGACGGCGGTTGTCTTGCCGTAGCCCATCGGCGCAACTACAGCCGTCAGCGCACAGCGCGAAATCGGGCGCAGTGCCTCCTGCAATCGTTCAGATATGTATATGGTGTTAAAATCCTGCTTTCGTTTCGGCATACAATACACCTCGTCGCTTCGGAATGATTTTTTCTGCCTTTATTTTAGCATAGCCTTTCGTCTTTTGGAACAGAGGACGATGCGACAAAATACAACAAAAAACGCTTTTTCCCTCAGGAAAGAAGCCGCCCTGCAAGCCCCAGCAGAACCGCCGCAAAAAGGAGATTTGCAAGCGTGAACCAAAGCAGATATTTCCCCTTTCCGGCATCCGGCAGCTGCGCGAAATATTTATAGGAAATCAGGCTTGCCATAGAAGCAATCAATGTCCCTAAGCCCCCGATATTCACCCCGGCAAGCAGAAGGTCATAGCGGTCGGTAAATTCCGAAAGCAGAACCGCCGCAGGCACATTGCTGATGAATTGACAGCTCAGAAAAGAAACAAGCACCTCTCTGCCATACAGCAGTGTTCGGAGGGTTTCCCGTATGGCGGAAATCCGCCCCAGATTCCCAATCAGAAGAAAGAAAAATACGAACGTCAACAGCAGGCAGTAATCCACCTCTTTCAGAATCCCTCTTTGAAAGAGCAGAAACCACACAAGCACCAACACCAACAGCGGCAGAACAGGCAGGATGCGGAAAACAGCCAGCAGGCAGAGGAAAAACAGCATTGCCAGACCGAAAAGCTGTCGTTGTTCTGCCCTTGTCCATGCGGTCTGCACTGTCCGCGCCTGCGCGGTTAAGGGTTCGTTTCCCTGTAAAAAGCAAATTAGCGTCAGCAGAAGAAAGGACACGAGAACAAACGGCAGGGTGATGCGGAAAAATGCCCCGACCCCTATCCCCGAAACGGTATAAAGATAGAGGTTCTGCGGATTGCCCACAGGCGTCAGCATACTGCCCAGATTGGCGGCAATCGTCTGCAAAACGATAACAGGAATCAGCTTTTCCTCTAAGTGTGCGCGTTTCAGCAGTAAAATCGTAAACGGCACGAAGGTAATCAGCGCCACATCATTTGTCACGAGCATGGCAGAGAAAAAGCACAGCATCACTAAGGTCAGTGCTAACTGCCACATCCGCTTTGCCCTTGCCAGAAGCAGATTTGCCATACGGTCGAAGATACCAAGCGCACGAAAGCCTGCCATCACCGCCATCAGCGAGAATAATAAAATCAGCACCCTTGTATCGACATAGCCGAGATACGCCGTATCGGGCGGTACGGCGCATGCCGAAAGCACCGCCAGAAGAAAGGCAATGCAGAGGATTGTTTCTTTTTTGATAAATGCAAGCAGTTTTTCCTTCATGGTTTTGTTTCCTTTTCTTTCGGTTTCGTTTCAACTCAGACAATTATACGGCGGCAGCCGCAAAGCCGCAAGCGTTCTTTTGCTTGCGGAAAAAAGAAGAACGGGGTAAAATAAAAAAGAGAAGAAAGGAGGTTTCTCCATGAATCTGAACGAAATTATTGCGGTCAATTTAAAACGCCTGCGTGCGGAGCGCGGGTTCAGCCTTGGTAAGCTGTCGGAGCTTTCCGGTGTCAGCAAGGTTATGCTCAGCCAGATTGAAAAGGGCGAATCCAACCCCACCATCAATACCCTCTGGAAGATTGCAGGGGGTCTGCAGGTTTCCTATACAAAGCTGATTGATGAGCAGATTGACGTTCCTCTGCTGATTCGCAAGCAGGAAAGCACTGTCATGGAGTATGACGGCTACCGCGCCTATCATTATAATACCGCCAACCCTGCGCGTGATTTTGAGTTTTTCAACAGTGAGCTCGACCCCCATAAGGAGTTTACTTCCGAAGGGCATGGCGTGAATACGCATGAATATCTTCTGGTGACGCAGGGGGAAATGGTTCTGCTCTATGGCGGCGAGGAATATCTCCTCGGGGAAGGGGATTTCATCCATTTTGACTGTACCCAGCCCCATACCTACTGCAACCGCGGCGAAAGCATGACGGAATTTACCAATATCGTGTATTATATCGGCTAAGGAGGACAACTATGTTTTATATCGGCTGTCATTTATCCGCCGCCAAGGGCTACCTTGCCATGGGGAAGGAGGCAGTGAAGCTGGGGGCGAATGTGTTCCAGTTTTTCACCAGAAACCCCAGAGGCGGCTCTGTCAAGGCGCTTGATTTGGAGGATATCGAAAAATATAATGCCTTTCATGCGGAGCACCGGTTCGGCACTCTGCTTGCCCATGCGCCCTATACCATGAACCCCTGCGCCGCGAAGGAGGATTTGCGTACCTTTGCCAGAAATACTATGAAGGAGGATTTGGCAAGGCTGGAACTCCTGCCCGATGTGATGTTTAATTTCCACCCCGGCAGCCATGTGAAGCAGGGGACGGAAATCGGGATTCCGCTCATTGCGGATGCGCTGAACGAAATCCTTTCTGCTGAGGGCAAAACGCCTGTCCTTCTGGAAACCATGGCAGGCAAGGGGAGCGAGGTCGGCAGGAATTTTGAAGAGCTGCGCGCCATTCTGGACAGAGTAGAAAGAAAGGAACGCATGGGCGTTTGTCTGGATACCTGCCATGTGTATGACGGCGGCTATGACATTGTCGGAAATCTGGACGGCGTTTTGCAGGCGTTTGATGAAATCATCGGTCTGGATAGGCTCGAAGCCATCCACCTGAACGACAGCAAGAACCCCATCGGCAGTCATAAGGACAGACATGAGAAAATCGGCGAGGG
>JBNMGO010000295.1:0-2425 GCA_050872285.1 Anaerotignum sp. | reverse complement strand
GCAAGCAGGTCGCATTCTTAGTCCCGACCACCATTCTGGCACAGCAGCATTATAATACCTTTACCCAGAGAATGACAGGCTACCCGATTCATATTGAACTGCTTTCCCGTTTCCGCACCCCGAAGCAGCAGAAGGAAAGCCTGCAGAATATTGAAAAGGGTTATTCTGATATTTTAATCGGGACGCATCGTATCCTCTCCAAGGATGTGAAATTCAAGGATTTGGGACTGATTATCGTGGATGAGGAACAGCGGTTCGGTGTGGCACACAAGGAAAAACTGAAAGCGCTCCGGGAGAATGTGGACGTACTGACGCTTTCCGCAACCCCCATTCCCAGAACGCTCCACATGAGCCTTGCGGGGATTCGCGATATGAGCCTGCTGGAAGAACCGCCGCAGGAAAGACATCCCATCCAGACCTATGTCATGGAAAATAACCCCGAGTTTATCCGCGAAGCCATTCACAGAGAAATCAGCCGCGGCGGACAGGTGTATTATCTTTATAACCGTGTGGAATCCATCAGCGAAGAAGCCTTCCGCGTGCAGAAGCTTGTGCCGGATGCCAATGTGACCTATGCGCATGGGCAGATGTCTGAACGTGAACTGGAACGCATTATGGGTGATTTCATCAGCGGCGAAATTGATGTTCTGGTCTGCACAACGATTATCGAAACGGGGATGGATATTTCAAATGCGAATACCATCATCATTCAGGATGCCGACCGCATGGGGCTTTCCCAGCTCTATCAGCTGCGCGGACGTGTCGGCAGAAGCAACCGCATTGCGTATGCGTATCTGATGTATAAACGGGATAAAATGCTGCGCGAAGCGGCGGAAAAACGCTTGCAGACCATTCGTGAATTTACCGAATTTGGCTCGGGCTTCAAGATTGCCATGCGTGATCTGGAAATCCGCGGTGCAGGCAATCTTCTGGGCGCGGAACAGCATGGACACATGGAGGCGGTCGGGTATGATATGTACTGCCGTCTGTTGGAAGAAGAAGTACAGAATCTCAAGGGAGATGCGCCGAAGGAGGAAAAATTTGAAACCGCGATTGATTTGAACATCAGCGCCTTTATCCCCGATTTTTATATTAAGAATCAGGAGCAGCGGATGGAGCTGTATAAAAAAATCGCAGGCATCCGCACCATGGAGGAATATTACGACATGCAGGAGGAGCTCGAAGACCGCTATGGCGATTTGCCAAAGAGCGTACAGCTTCTGCTTGAGGTGGTTCTTGTGAAGGCGGAGGCGCATGAGATGGGGATTCGTGCTATCAGCCAGAAGCATGGGAATCTTCTTCTGGAATTTCAGCCGCAGCCCAATATCGACCCCCAGAAACTGATGCAGCTGATTGCAAAGGAAAAGGGAAAATACCTCTTTACCGCAGGGGCAAATCCCTACATTACCATCAAGCCGGCAAGAGGTGAGGGAGAAAAGCCGCTCGAACTGATTAAAAAATGCTTTCAGGCATTGAAAGACTGAGAGAATATCTGTATAATAAAAAAATCAATATCTGGAAAGAGGGTGCAGAATGAAAAAGAGAGGAAAAGGTCTGTTCGGGCTTCTGCTGGCAGGGATGCTTCTGCTGACAGCCTGCGGTGGCAGCGGCACGGCGGATACGGTTGTGCTGAAAATCGACAATCACGAAATTACGAAATATGAATATATGGTTTACCTTTATACCACAACGCAAAGCTTTGTTTCTGCCGCGGGCGAGGATGTCTGGAATATGGATTTTGACGGGCAGACGGCGGATGAACTGGTGGAGGAACGCACCATCAGCACATTGCAGAGTGTTCTTGCGGCGGAGGAATATGCCGCGGCGCATGAGATTGCCCTGACGGATGACCAGAAGGAGGAAGCGGCAGCGGCGGCGAAGCAGTTCCTTTCTACGGTGGATGCCGATGCGCTGAAGAAAATGGATGTGGATGAGGAAAAGCTTGTGCCCCTGATGGAGGCGTCCTATCTGTATTCTCTGGTGTATGATTCCATTGCAGCAGAATGTGCGGTGGATGAAACAGATATGGCGGATTATTACACAGAACAGAAGGATCAGATTCGCTCCGATTATACGGAACTGAAGGTAGCGACCATTCTGGTGGATGATGAGGAAACGGCAAATGAGGTTGCAAAGCGCGCCAAGGATGGCGAGGATTTTGCATCCCTTTTCAAGGAATATGACGTTGATCCTGCGGCAAAGAGCGGCGAGGAAAACGGCGAAACCACGATGTATCAAAGCTATATGCTTTCCAACTTCGGCTTGACAGAAGCACCCGAGGTCGGCAAGGTGGTCGGTCCTGTTAAAATGGACGAGGGGAAATATTTCATCATTAAAACCCTGGAAAAAACCGTCCCGACAGAGGAAGAGGTTAAGGAAAAGGCAGAAACTGGCTATAAAGATAAAATCCAGACGGAATATGCCG
>JBNMGO010000405.1:0-1602 GCA_050872285.1 Anaerotignum sp. | reverse complement strand
TCAGGTCATGCTCCTTCTTCGCCTGCTTCACCACTGTTTCGCGCTTTTGCAGCACCCTGCGAATCTCCTTCGCCGCATCCATCCGTTCCTCCTGCGTGGGCTTCTTCCGCCGCCGTCGCGTGCCCTCTCTCGGCTGTTCCGCCGCAGTCTCAATTTCTGCTACTTCCTCCTTCGGGTGAATCATGCTGTTGCCGAGCATATATTCCTGCATTTCTCGGTTTCTGTCATAGTATACAAAATACCCTCTCGCCTGCCGCAGTCCGCTCCCGTCCTCATTGTAGAGATAAAAGCTGTCCAGCTTGTCCACTGTGTCCATCGCAAAAAGTACCTGCCAGTCCTCCTTGAAATATTCCCGATGGAACTGCTCGTCCTTCGCCGTCAGGAATGCCCCGAACCCCGGTTGGCAATGCACCCAGCCGACCACCGTCATCCCCTTGAAGTATTGCTGCAGCTGACCGCCGATGTATTCCCATGTTTCGTCCGAAAAGTGCTCCGTGCCGCCTTCCTGCACGGTTCCCTTCGCCTGTATCGCCCCCGAAATCAGAAGCACTCTCTGCCCCTCAAGCTCGTAATATTTCCCAACCAGTGCCGCCAGCTTTTCCGTTCCGCCGCCGCTTCTTCCGTATTGATAAAGATATGTATATACATAATCCTCCACAAAGATTCTGAGCCGCTGCTCTATGCCGCCCATCTGCTTTGTCCGCTTCGGCATGGCAAAGTCCGCCCTGCGTTCCTTTTCACCGTCAAATTGATATTGCATCCTGCATCCTCCTTTGCATTTTCTCATTGCCAGACTGAAAATCGTATCTTTCCATTCCTGTCTACAAAGATACCATTTCTTCTTTGCATATCCTGTCAAACGCTGTCGGTGATGCCCCTTTTTCCTCTGCAATATCCGTCTTTTTTCGCCCTCTGCACGCAAAAAAGCAGTCCGGTAAAAACCAGACCGCCTTTCTTTTTATTCCTCTGTTTTTCTTTTTCTTGTTCTTGGCTTTTTCAGACTCCTGCTGTTCGTTCCGTCCAGACATTCGTCCCCTCGTTTCAGGGAAACCACGCCTGTCCGCCCCAGTTCAAGAATCCCGTATTCCTTCATCAGCTCAATAAACGCATCCAGTTTTTTTGTTTCCCCCGTCAGCTCCATCGTAATCGCATCGGTGGAATAATCAATAATCTTGTTGCGGAATACATTCGCTGCATCAATGATTTCCTGTCGGTTGCTGCGGTCTGTTGCCACCTTCAGCAGCACCAGTTCTCTGCAAACCGATTTTTCCGCCACCATTTCCTTTACGAAATGCACATCATGCAGCTTTCTCAGCTGTTTAATCATCTGGTCTCTGTCATGGTCTGTCCCCGTAATCATAATCGTCATACGGGAAATATGCGGATTCACCGTTTCCCCAACCGTCAGCGTATCAATGTTATAGCCTCTGCGCGCAAAGAGGGATGCAATTCTTGTCAGCACGCCGTATTTATTCGTTACCAAAAGCCCAATCATATATTTTTTCATACTTACCGACCTCCCTGCAGAATAATTTCGTCAATGGATTGATTGGAAGGCACCATCGGGTATACCATATCCTCTCGGTCAATCTCGCACACAAC
>JBNMGO010000107.1:0-5358 GCA_050872285.1 Anaerotignum sp. | reverse complement strand
GCGGCCCTGCCTGCATCCCGTCTGCGGCGGGCGAAAAGCTATCTGGACTGGGTGATGCCTGCCTATCTGCGGCACCCTGCAAGGGAGCGGCTTGCGGCGGAATGGGAAGGAGTATTGCCGGAACGACGAGTTTTTTCTGCGGAGGCATCCGAGTGGACGCTTTCCTGCGTGACGAAGGACGAAGCCTTGCAGGAAACGGCGCAGGAACAGAAAACAGCCGCGGAACAGCGGAATTTCTTTGCGGCATGGGAAAGCCCTGCGGAAATGACGGAAGAGCGGCAGGAGGTTTTCCGTATTTTAAGCTGGCAATATCCGCATGGAAAGGAAACGAAGCTGCCTGCGAAGCTTTCCATTTCGGAAATTAAGCGAAAATATCAGGAGGAAATGACGGGCGAAATCATTACGCCGGCACATCAGGAAATCAGACTGCCGGATTTTGCGGAGCAAAGAAAGCTGAGCAGTGCCGAGATGGGGACGGCGATGCATACGTTTATGGAAGAAGCGGATTTTCGGAAGAAATATACGAACACGGACATTAACAGCCTGACGGCGGAGTTGGTGCAGAAAGGCAGGCTGACAGAGGAAGAAGGAAAATATCTCAGAAGAAAGGAACTCCTGCAATTTTTCGAGTCCGAACTGGCAGAACGCCTGCGCGGAGCAGACAGGATAGAGAAGGAACGCCCGTTTTCCGTGCTGATGCAGCCGAAGGAATTATTCTTCGGGGAGGAATATCGGGAGGTAACGGATGAAATTCTGGTGAACGGGATTATTGACTGCTTTTTTATAGAAAAAAATGTCGGAATTCTGATTGACTATAAGAGCGACCGCGTTTATGATGAAGAGGAGCTGAAAACACGATACCGCATCCAGCTGGAGCTGTATCGGACAGCATTGGAGAGGGCATTGGGGATTCCCATTCGGGAGACCTATCTCTATTCCTTTGCGATGGGGAAGGCAATTCTTTTGACATAAGAGGTGAATGAAACATGCCATATTTACTGGTAATTATTGCGGGCATCTGCTGGGGGTGCATCGGGATTTTCACAAAGGCGATTGATGCCTTAGGGTTTACGGAAATTCAGATGCTGTTTGTGCGAGGGGTATTATCGACAACGGTGCTGTTTTTTCTGACACTGGTGAAGGATAAAAGCCAGTTGAAGCTGAAAAGCTGGAAGGATATCCGTTATTTTATCGGGACGGGGATTTGCAGCTTTGCTTTTTTCAGCTGGGCGTACATGAAGGCGGTTAACCTGACAAGCCTTGGCGTGGCGGCAGTGCTGCTTTATACCGCGCCGACCTTTGTGATGCTGTTTTCTCTGGTGCTGTTCCACGAGAAGATGACGAAGGTAAAGGGGCTTGTGCTTTGCATGACCTTTCTGGGGTGCGTTCTGGTGACGGGACTTCTGGAAGGTGGTTCGCACCTGACAACATTCGGGATTTTTATCGGGCTTGCGTCAGGGGTTGGCTATGCGCTTTACAGCATTTTCGGGACGTATGCCATTCGTGCCGGATATGGCTCTCTGACAATTTCGTTTTATTCCTTTCTGATGGCAACCATCAGCATGGCATTTTTTGTAGAGCCTGCGGCGGTGGTGACAAGGGTGACGGCGATGGGGCAATGGCCCTTGGCGGTGGCGTTTTCCTTTGTGACAACAGTTGTGCCGTATCTTTGCTACACGAAGGGGCTGAGCGGACTGCCGGCAAGCCGCGCTTCTGTAACGGCGATGATTGAGCCTGTTGTGGCGGCGGTGCTGGGGATTGTTGTGTTCCATGAGGGAGTAACGGTCATGAAGCTGGCAGGGATTATACTGGTGCTTTCCTCTGTGGTTCTGATGAGCAGACAGAAAATGTAAATTAAGTTGAAACAGGTTTTCGACTTGTTCAGACAAAAAAAGACAAAAAAAGTGAGCCTAACGGCTCACTTTTTCGCTTTAAGTAAAAATTATTCAGCTTTGATTGCGCCTGTGGGACAGTTGCCTTCGCAAGCACCACAGTCGATGCATTCAGCAGCGCTGATAACGTAAACGCCGCCGTCTTCATGGATGCAACCTGTAGGGCAGCCGCCTGCGCAAGCGCCACAACCGATGCATTCGGGACCGATTTTATGGGCCATTGGAAACACCTCCTTCATCTTTTTACAAGCCTATTTTATCGCAGAACCATGTAATTTGCAAGGTGTATTTCATGTTTTTATGAGAAAAAACTATCAAAAGATAGAAAATTATGCTTTTTTTCTGAAAAAGAACAAGAGAGTTTCTGCTTACAGAAGCTTGTCGTTTTCTCTCTCCTGACGTTGATACTCGGCTTTGTAATCCTGATATTCCTGCGTGGAAACGCGAATTTCGTCATATTCCGCCTGCGTGATGGGGCGGACGATGCGGCAGGGGATGCCATACGCCATGTGGCCCCGGGGGATGTGCATGCCGCGCTTGACGATTGCGCCTGCGCCGATGAAGCAGTTTTCCTCGATGACGGCGCCTTCCTGAATAATCGCGCCCATGCCGATAAGGACGTTATCATGGATGGTGCAGCCGTGGATGATGGCGTTATGCCCGATGGTAACGCCTGCGCCGACATGGATATCGTAGCCTGTTTCCACATGGAAGGTGACGTTTTCCTGTAAATTTGTTTTGTCGCCGATGGTGATTTTGCCATAGCCTGCACGGACCACGGTGCCGGGATAGACGATGACATCCTCGCCCAGCTCCACACTGCCGATGATTTCTGCGGTGGGAAAGACAAAGCAGCTTGCGGGAACCTTGGGGATGAGATTTTTATATTTCCGAATCATGAGGGACTCCTTTCAAAAGTAAAAATAGATACTATTCTCATCATATCGGGAAAGGGGACGCTTGACAAGAGGAAGATGATTGTATACAATGCTATCATATCTAGTTGCAAATGATTTGCAATAAGAAATTTACGCAGAATGGCGGAGAGAATATGAAAAAGAAGGGATTTGTGCTGTTTTTGCTGACGGCTTTGCTTTTTACGGCATGCGGCACGGACAAAAATAAGACTGAAGAAACGGATAAGCTGACGGTGGTGACAAGCTTTTACCCCGTTTATCTTCTGGCGCAGGAGATTACGCAGGGCGCGGAGGGGATTACACTGGAAAACATGGCACAGCCGCAGACGGGCTGTCTGCATGATTATGAATTATCCATTTCGGATATGAAGCTTTTGGAAACGGCGGATGTATTTATCATCAACGGCGGCGGCATGGAAAGCTTTCTGAATCAGGCATTGGAGCGATATCCCGACCTGACGGTGATAGATACCTCGGAGGGGATTTCTCTTTTAGAGGAGGAAGGACACCATCACCATGATGAGGAAGAAGAAGCGGCAGACGAACACGAGGGCAATTCGCACATCTGGCTTTCCCCTGCAAGGGCGGCACAGCAGGCGGAAAACATTGCGGCAGCATTGAGCGAGATGGACAAAGCGGATGCAGCTGTTTTTGCGGAAAATGCGGCGAACTTCAAAAAGGAAACGGATGCACTTTTGCAGGAAGCGGCGCAGATTGCTTTGCCGGAGGACACAGAAGCGGAGGTCTTCCATGAGGGCTTTGCGTACTTTGCGGAGCTGTTTGGGATGGAGATTGCAAGCGGCATTTTTGTGGACGAATATCAGGTGCCTTCTGCGAAGGAGCTGACCGAAGCGGCGGACGAGGCGAAGGAACACAACATTCGATTCTTTCTGACGGCGGCGGATGACGGCAGAATTTATGCCGAGACACTGGCAGGGGAAACGGGCGAAACAATCACGCTTTTAGACCCTCTGACAACGGCGGCGGAAGGAAGCTATACGGAACGGATGCGGAAAAATATACAGGCTGTGGCAGAGCATTGGAAGGAGGTTACGGCATGAGTAACCATAACAGCTGCGGACTTTGCAGCATAGAAATGAAAAATATCAGCGTGACGAGCGGCGAGGATACGCTTTTGGACAACATCAACTTGACGTTTCACTGCGGCGAGCTGACGGCTTTAATCGGGAAAAACGGTGCAGGGAAAACCACGCTGCTGCGTACCCTTCTGGGGGAGCGGCATTATAAAGGAAGTATCTCCTTTACGGATCATCATGGGGTTGTGATGCCTGTGCCGCGGATTGGCTATGTGCCGCAGCATCTGGATTTTGACAAGAGCATGCCCATTTCCGTTTCGGATTTTATTGCGGCGGCGAAGGGCGGCAGTCCTGTCTGGTTTGGCAAGCAGAAGAGAATGCAGGCGCATATCAGGGAGATTCTGGAGGATATGGAATGTGGCTATCTGGCGGAGCGCAGACTGGGGGCGCTGAGCGGCGGCGAGCTGCAAAGGGTGCTTCTGGCACTGGCGACCGACCCTGTTCCCGATTTACTGGTTCTGGACGAGCCTGTTTCGGGGGTGGATATGGCAGGACTTGACCTGTTTTACAAAAGAGTGACAGAGCTGCGCGACAAACAGCATATGGCTATCCTTCTGGTTTCGCATGATTTGGGATTGATTCGCAAATATGCCGACCGCGTGGTTCTGTTGGACAAAACCGTTGTGGCACAGGGAGATGCGGACGAGGTTTTTGCAACGGAGGCATTTCGGGAGGCATTTGGCTTTTCCTTTGAGGAGGTGGCGAAATGATGCAGCTTTTAGAGGTATTTCCGATGTTTCAATATGATTTTATGAAGCATGCCTTTCTGGCGGCGGTTCTGATTGCGCCGTTGTTTGCTCTGCTTGGGACAATGGCGGTCAACAACAAAATGGCGTTTTTCTCGGATGCACTGGGGCATAGTGCCTTTACGGGCATTGGGCTTGGTGTTCTGCTGGGGATGCAGGATCCTCTGCTTGCGATGCTTGCCTTCGGGATTTTCCTCGGATTGGTAATTACAAAGGTGAAATCTGCAAATATGGTTTCTTCGGATACGGTCATCAGTGTATTTTCCTCTGCGGCAATGGCGTTAGGGATTGTGATTCTTTCCGCAAGCGGCGGTTTTGCAAAATATTCTTCCTATTTAATTGGGGACATTCTGACGGTTGGACGGAAGGATTTATGGACAATTGCGATTGTGCTGATTGTGGCATATATTCTTTGGGCGTTATTGTATAATCAGCTGCTGCTGCTGAGTGTGAACCGTTCTCTGGCGGCGAGCCGCGGCGTGCGCGTGATGCTGGTGGAGAATGTATTCGTGATGATGGTTGCGGTGGCGGTTATGGTTTCCATTCGCTGGGTGGGGATTCTGATGATCAACTCCCTTCTGATTCTGCCTGCGGCGGCGGCAAGAAATATTACCTCCTCCGCAAGAAGTTATCACTGGACGGCAACGGTATTCGGGTTGGTTTCCTCTATCGTGGGCTTAAGTATTTCCTACGCCTGCGGTACCTC
>JBNMGO010000094.1:0-5656 GCA_050872285.1 Anaerotignum sp. | reverse complement strand
CTGCCTGTCATCATTGCCTTTGACGGCTTTTTTACGAGCCACCAGAAGCGGCGGTGCATGGTTTTTAAAGAGGATGAAACGGTGCGGCGGTTTCTGGGGCAGTATCAGGCGGTGTATTCCGCACTGGATTTGGCAAACCCCGTTACGATTGGTTCGTATATGAATGAGCCGGATATTCTGAATAATAAATTTCAGCTGCATCAGGCGATGGAGCAGGCACGAGAGGTACTTCCTGCTGTTTTTGCGGAATACGCGAAGCTTTCGGGGCGCAGCTATGCCCCTGCGGAGGGGTATCAGACGGAGGATGCCGAGGTGCTTTTATTCCTGCTTGGCTCTGCCTACCATACGGCGAAGGTGGCGGTAGACCGTCTGCGAAAGCAGGGGAAAAAGGTCGGCGTTTTTACGACAAACTGCCTGCGCCCCTATCCTGCGGAGGAATTATATCGGCTTTGCAAAGGCGCGAAAACCATTCTGGTCGGGGACAGGCAGGACAGCTACGGCGCGAAGGGCGGCAATCTTTCCTTAGAGCTCAAGGCAATGCTACAGGAAAAGGGCGTGCAGGCGAAGGTGCTGACGCGGATTTATGGTCTGGGCGGCAAGGATTTTTATGTGCAGGATGCGGAGGAAATGCTCCTGTCCTGCTATAACGAAGCGGCGAAGCGGTTTGATTATTTCGGGAAATACGCAGGGGAGCCGGTGCGGAATGAGCCATATTTTGCGCCGCTGACGGAGCAGAGAACGAAATTAGGTTTGACGAGATGCATTGAAGAAAGCGGCGGCGTGCGTGTGGAGGGCGGCAGGCTGAACGAGACAACCGAGCTGCCGAAACGGATTGCGCCCGGGCATGGCGCCTGCCCCGGCTGTGGGATTCCTGTGAATCTGAATCTGCTCCTGCGCGGCATTGAGGGAAATGTGGTGCTGTTATTCCAGACGGGCTGCGGCATGGTGGTCACAACGGGCTACCCGAAAACGGCGTTCAAGGTGCCGTATGTGCATAACCTGTTCCAGAACGGAGCGGCAACGCTGACGGGGCTTTCCGAAATGTTTCGGGAGCGGCAGAGACGCGGCGAATATCCCGACGGAGAAATCACGTTTCTTATGGTAAGCGGCGACGGGGGCATGGATATCGGCATGGGCGCGGCATTGGGGACGGCAATCCGCAATAACCGCCTGATTCTGTTTGAATACGATAACGGCGGCTATATGAATACGGGCTATCAGCTTTCCTATTCCACGCCGCTTGGCGCGAAAAGCAGCACCTCGCATGTCGGGAAATGCCAATACGGCAAGGATTTCCTGCAAAAGGACATGCCGCAGCTGATGGCGGCAACGGAGATTCCCTATGTGGCAACGGTGGCGGAATCGAACCCCGTGGATTTCATCAAAAAGGCGGCAAAGGCGCAGTATTACGCACAGAAGCACGGCATGGCATACCTCAAGGCACTTTCTGCCCGTCCGCTCAACTGGGGCGATGCGCCGAATCTGGAACGCAGGGTGATTGCGGCGGCGGTGGATTGCTGTTATTTTCCGCTGTATGAGGTGGAGCAGGGCATCACGAAAATCAGCTATGACCCGAAGGAGAAAAAGCTGCCCGTTACCGCATGGCTCGAAAAAATGGGACGCACGAAGCATCTGACGAAGGAAACATACAGACCCGTTACGGATGCCTTGCAGGCAGAAATTGACCGCAGATGGGAAACATTAAAAGCCAGGGCAGAGCATCCTCTGCTGTAAAGAGAAAAGGAGAGAGGAACATGGAGTTTCAACAGAGCGAAACAAAGAAAAACCTGATGCGCGCCTTCGCAGGGGAAAGCCAGGCGCGAAACCGCTATACCTTTGCGGCAGAGCAGGCGAAGGAACAGAATATGCAGGTGGTGGAATTTGTATTCCAATTTACCGCGGAGCAGGAACGGGCGCATGCGGAGGTTTTTTACAACCACTTGAAGGAATTATCGGGCGAAACGGTTCACATAGACGGCGGCTATCCTGTGGATCTTTATGAATCTGTTCTCGAGCTTCTGCGCGCGGCAGAGCATAACGAATATGAAGAATTTGACCCCGTGTATCAGGTGTTTGGGGATAAGGCACTCGAGGAAGGCTTTCCGCAGGTGGCGGCTTCGTTTCATCGGATTGCGGAGATTGAAAAAATCCACGGGGAACGCTTCGGGCGGCTGGCGGATTTACTGGAACAGAATCAGCTATTCATCAGTGATGTGGCGTGCAAATGGATGTGTCTGAACTGCGGCTTTGTGTTTGAAGGGAAGGAAGCACCGCAGAAGTGCCCTGTTTGCAAGCATGACAGAGGATTTTTCATCCGTCTGGAGCTGGCACCCTATACCCAACAGGCATAAAAAAATACAGGATAAGATGCTTTCATCCTATCCTGTAGATACATAGCTTTTTAAAAGGGTGCATTGTCCCACTGCTTGCCGTTGATGGTGGCGTGTTCATCCTCCTCCAAGGGAATGACGATGCACTTCTTGCCATTGAGCCATTCCGTCTGGATGGCAGGGACTTTTTCCGCGGAAACCTGCAAAATGACCTCTTTTTCGGGGAGAGCTTCCTTTTCCTCTAATTTCTGCTTCAGGCTTTCCACCTCTAACGCCAGTACCTCGGCTTTTTTTGCGGCGGCGCGCGTCTGCAATGCCTTGTTATCAATCAGATTTTCCGCAAGGGGAGGGGTCTCACCGAATTCCTCCTCGCAGATTTCCTCTACCTTGGAGATGACTTCCTCGGAAAGTCCTTTTTCCGCCATGGCTTCGCGGATGGCAGGGGCAGTCAGAAGCACAGGCTCGTTTTCAAATACGTTTTTATGCTCCTCTACCATATCGTTCAAATCCTGCTGAATATCCAGAATGACATTTTTCGCATCCTCGACCTCTTCGGAAATGACATCCTTTAAAATGCTGTGGAAGGTCTTTTTTTCCTCGGCGGCGGTGCGCTTGGGTTCGCACCCCAGAACCTCCTGCATGAACGCAGGCTGTGCCTTTTTCGCATCCTTCACATAATACCCCACGGCATTCACATCACTGCTGCGCTCGGAAAAGGCAGGGAAAAGAAAGCCTGTTTCGGGGACGGAAACCACCCAATCGCGGATAAGGGGGGCAATGACGTTTTTATCCTTATGATAGCCTAAGCCTGCCTTTGTCAGCTCGACGGGGCAGATGGCGCAGAGGATGTATTCGTAAACTTCCTCGGATTCATCCAGCTTATTGTTGTCGCTCGTTTTGGTGATGACATCATAGGCATCATGGAACAGAAGAATCAGATAATTCCCTGCGTATTCATATTCCCGAATGATGCGCTCATAAAGCAAATCCAGAAGTCCCTCCTGCTTCAGACCGCTGTCGCGCAGGGCAAGAAAGAACTTCTGCGCTTCTGCGCCTGCATCCTCCCTGCGGAAGGAAAGCTCTAAGAGGTTATTGCCAATCGTGCCGGAAAGGGCTTTCTTGGCGATTTCCAGATATTTATAAAACTCCTCCTCCTCCAGATTGAGAAAGGTTTCATCCATATGTAAGAGAATATTTTTCTGGCTGTCCACATAACAGCCGCGTAATTTCGTAAAGGTGCAGGCGTCCTTCTTAAAGCGACGCTTTAATTCCAAAATGTCTTTTTTCTGCATGGTGCGCTCCCTTCTTTCTTTTGGTTTCAAAAGCTATTATAAAGACTTTTTTCGGGGAAAGCAAATTTTAAATTGCGAAAAAATCTTCTTGCAATCCTTGGAAAGATGTGATACTATATTTAAGCAGTTTATTTCTGCGGCTGTGGCGGAACTGGCAGACGCATCAGACTCAAAATCTGACGCTGGTGACAGCGTGTGGGTTCGAGTCCCACCAGCCGCACTTTTTCAGAGCCTTGATTGTTTCAAGGTTCTTTTTTTATGCTCTCATGCTATCTTAATCGTTCTTTAAGGAAAAACATGGATTATTCACCTGACGTTCATACTTCGTTCAAATTCAAACAGTATAATAACGGCATAAGATAAAACAAAGCCATGAAAGATATGGAGGTATAGAGTATGAGTGAATATGATGATTACAATTCAAAAAAGAAAGACGAATATGAATATGAAGAAGAACGGGAAGCCATTGATTATTCCGCAGATGGCATGGAAAACGAACCCCATGTAGACGGAGAATCCATCGAGATGGAGGCAGAGGTGATTTCCGGCGAGGAATATGCAGAGGAAATTTCCGGCGAGCATTTTTCCGAACAGGAAAACGTTTCGGAAGAAGGCATTTCGGATGAGGAGGAATTTTCCGAAGCAGAAGCCTTTGCGGAAGATGCGCCTGACGAGGAAGGCTTTGCAGAGGAAACCGCAGAGCCGGAATACACAGGCCCCTGTGTACGGGAATATCATTATGAAGAAAAGGTGAAAAAGCCGAAAAGAGCGCAGAGGGGCAACGGCTGGAAGAAATTCATTGCGGCGTGTCTGGTTTGCAGCATTGCAGGCGGCTCCGCGATTGGGGTCAGCTACAGCGCAACACAGCAGCATTTCCAGAAGGAAAACGGCGTAAAAACCACATCCACAAGCAATACGGAAAGTGTATCCTATCTGACAAACGGGCTTTCCACGGTGGATATCGTCAAGAAGGTAAAACCCTCTGTGGTCAGCGTTTCCACAACGACAACAGGCGTGACACAGTACATGGGGCATTTCACCGTACCCTATGAAGCAGAGGGCGCAGGCAGCGGCGTTATCTTCTATTCGGATGATGAAAAGATTGCCATTGCGACAAACAACCACGTTATCGAGGGTGCAAATTCCATTTATGTCACATTGGACGGCGACAAGAGCGTACCGGCAAAGGTAGTCGGCACAAAGAGCGAATCTGACCTGGCAGTGCTTTCCGTTTCTTGGACGGATCTGAAAAAAGCAGGCGTGGAAAAGGTCACAACCGCAACCTTCGGTGATTCCGATGACCTTGAGGTCGGCGAATGTGTCATTGCCATCGGCAACGCCATGGGCATGGGGCTTTCCGCAACGGACGGCATTGTCAGCATGAAGGAACAGACCATTAACGTAGACGGCAATTCCCTGACCGTTCTGCAGACCAGCGCAGCCATCAACAGCGGCAACAGCGGCGGCGCACTGGTAAACAGCAAGGGCGAGGTTATCGGCATCAATACGGCAAAATATAATTCCTCTATGGCGGAGGGCATGGGCTATGCCATCCCCAGCAACCAGATTAAGCCAACCGTAGAAAGCCTGCTGGAAACAGGCACACAGCCGCAGCCTTATATCGGCATCACAGGCACAAACGCATCCCTGTATAACCTTGAGGTCGGCGCACTGGTGCTTGAGGTAAAGGACAACAGCCCTGCGGCAGAGGCAGGATTGCAGTCCGGCGACATCATCACCCAGTTCAACGGCAAGACCATTAAGGACATGGACAGCCTGCTGAACGCAATGAGCAGTTCGGATATCGGCAAGAAGGTTGACCTGACGGTTGTGAGAGACAATAAGGATAAAATCAAATTACAGCTTACGGTAGCCGATAAAAACAGCTAAAGCAATTCACAAAGATAAAAATGAAGAGAAAACGGTTGCAATACCGATTAGATAGATTCACATAAATCCCCCCCCCCGAAACAGCCGAAGACGTTCGGATCATATAGATTAGCTTGCATCAGAAAAACTCCTATTGCAGATGAT
>JBNMGO010000066.1:0-6649 GCA_050872285.1 Anaerotignum sp. | reverse complement strand
TATAAATATTGAAAATACCGTCCAAAAAACAGTACCTCCTTAAATCCTTAGTTTCCAGCATTTTTTCCACTTCTGCCAGAACCATTTCCTTCGCTTTGGCAATGGGTGCGGACATGGTGCAGCCTGCCGCCTTCACATGACCGCCGCCGCCGAATTTCTGCGCCAATGCGCATACGTCATAGCCGTCATTGCCGCGGAAGCTGCCCTTTACGTCTGTTTCCGTTTTTTCGTAGAAAAAGCACGCCACCTTTGCGCCCAAAACGCCCTTCAGGTAATTGATGATGGCATCCAGTTCCTTGCTGCTGCCGCCCAGTTCCGCAATCTCCGCCGCTGTAATCTGTGAGCAGACCACATCACCGTCAAACAGCAGCTCTGCATTGCTTAAGGCTCTGCCCATCAGCTTCAGTTCCGAAAAGCTGCGGCTGTCAAAAAAGCGGTTATAAATTTCCGTAAAGGGAATCCCATACCCCATCAAAGCCCCTGCAATCCGCATGGTTTCGGGGGAAGTGGAGGAATGACGAAAGCCGCCCGTATCATAAATCAGCCCGGCATACAGCCCTGCCGCCTCTGCCGCCGTGATGGGCAGTCTGTTCTCCAGCATACGGAAAATAATTTCGCTTGTCGAAGAAGCATCCGCCGCCACAAAATTCAATTCCCCAAAAAAGGTATTGCTTTCGTGGTGGTCGATATTGATTTTCTTCGCTGCCTTGCGGAAAATTTCTGCCGCATCCCCCAATCGTCCCTCGTCACCGCAGTCCAGTGCGAGAAACAGTTCGGGAACCTTCGCATCCTCCGCCGCGCAGACCAGATGTCCATTCGGAATCAGCTGATATTTATCCGCATATTTTTCCAGAATGACCTGCACCTGTTTGCCTGCCTTTTCCAGTGTGCCGCCAAGTGCAAGACATGCGCCGATGGCATCCCCGTCAGGGTTGGTGTGTCCTGCCAGCGCAATCGTTTCCGCTGACAGAACCCATTCCATGATTTCATAAAAAGAGTTGTTTGCTTTTTTCATTCTGCATCTCTTTCCTTGCGTTCCTTGTCAATCTTGCTGAACAGTTCATCCATGAGGATGGCATATTCTGCGGATTCGTCCAGCTTAAAGCGCAGCTCGGGGGTGTAGCGCAGGTTGATTCTCTGTGCAATCAGTCTGCGGATAAAGCCGCCTGCGTTCTGTAGCCCCTTCATTACGTTTTCCTTCTCCTTTTCGTCACCCAGTACGGAAACATAAACCTTGCAGTATTTCAAATCCTGCGTCGTTTCCACACGAATGACGCTTGTCATCACACCAATCCGAGGGTCTTTCAGCTCTGCCCGGATAATCTGGGAAAGCTCCTTCATAATCTCGTCATTGATGCGGGAAAGTCTGTTATTTGTTTTCATAATCTCTCACCTTTTATTTCAAAATTAGCGAGGTACCTCTACCATGGTGAAGGCTTCGATCCAGTCGCATTCCTTCACGTCATTGAATTTCTTGAACACCAAACCACATTCATAGCCTGCTGCAACCTCTTTCACGTCGTCCTTGAAGCGTCTCAGGCCTTCCAGGTCGCCTTCGTACACAACGATACCGTCACGCACGATACGAACCTGACAATTCCGCACGAATTTACCGTCCTTCACATAGCTGCCGGCAATCGTACCAACGCCGGATGCCTTGAAGATCTGACGTACCTCTGCATGGCCCAGAACCTTTTCTTCGTAAACGGGGTCAAGCATACCCTTCATGGCAGCCTGAATATCCTCGATTGCGTTATAGATAACACGATACAGACGGATATCTACCTTTTCTTCATCCGCAAATGCCTTTGCCGCAGGCTCGGGACGTACGTTGAAGCCAATGATGATTGCATTGGATGCGGATGCCAGAAGCACGTCGCTTTCTGTAACCGCGCCAACGCCACCATGGATGACGCGCACGCGTACCTCTTCGTTTGTCAGTTTTTCCAGAGACTGACGTACTGCTTCTACAGAGCCCTGTACGTCTGCCTTTACAATAATACCCAGTTCCTTCATGTTACCACTCTGAATCTGGTTGAACAGATCATCCAGAGATACCTTCTGCGGTGTCTGGCTGATAAGTGTTTCTCTGTTCTTTGCGATAACGCTTTCCGCAAGCTGTCTTGCCTGCTTTTCGTTTGCTGCTACATAGAAGCTGTCACCTGCCGCAGGAACCTCGGAAAGCCCCAGAATCTCAACAGGAGTGGAGGGACCTGCTGCTTTCACACGTCTGCCCTTATCATCTGTCATTGCTCTGATTTTCCCATACGCAGGGCCTGCAACCACAGGATCACCCACACGCAGTGTACCGCTCTGTACCAATACGGTTGCAACAGGGCCGCGACCCTTATCCAACTGTGCCTCGATGATGGCACCTCTTGCCTTCTTGTTGGGGTTTGCCTTCAGTTCCTTCATTTCTGCTGTCAGAATAATCATTTCCAGCAGATTGTCGATACCCTCTTTGGTGTGTGCGGATACGGGAACGCATACGGTTGTACCGCCCCAGTCCTCTGCCAGAAGGCCGTATTCTGTCAGCTCCTGTTTTACACGGTCGGGGTTTGCGGAGGGTTTATCCATCTTGTTGATCGCAACGATGATTTCAACGCCTGCCGCCTTCGCATGGTTGATTGCTTCTACCGTCTGGGGCATCACGCCGTCATCCGCCGCAACAACCAGAATCGCGATATCTGTAATCTGCGCGCCACGCATACGCATTGCCGTGAATGCTTCGTGACCGGGTGTATCTAAGAAAGTGATGGGCTTGCCGTCAATCTGAACAGTATACGCACCGATGTGCTGTGTAATACCGCCTGCTTCGCCCTTTGTTACGCTGGAATGACGGATAGCATCCAGCAGGGAGGTTTTGCCGTGGTCAACGTGACCCATAACAACAACTACGGGAGGTCTTTCCTCCAGCTTGGATTCGTCCTCTTCTTCCTCTGTGCCGAAGGCTTCTTCCATGATGTCCTTTTCTTCTTCCTGTTCCAGAATCACGTTGTAGTCCTCTGCGATGGATGCTGCGGTGTCAAAATCCAGTGTTGCATTGATGGCAAGCATTTTGCCCTTTTTCATCAGATTCATAACCAGGTCGGAGCCTTTTTTGCCCAGAACCTCAGCCAGATCCTTTACGGTAATGCTTTCGGGGATATATTTAATCACGGGATCTGCGTTTGCTTCTTCCGCTTCCAGAGCCGCCAGTTCTGCCATCAGTGCCGCTTCCTCCTCCATTTCGCGTCTTCTGCGTTCCATGGGGTTTTCTCTTACCTTCTGACCGTTCTTGTTGCCCTTTTTGTCTTTTTTATCCTTGCCCTTGTTGTTGTCCTTCTTGTTCTGCTGCTGTGCGCCCTTGTTATTCTGACCGCCCTGCTTGTTATTATTATTGTTATTGTTGTTATTATTGCCCTTGCCCTGCTTGTTGTCGTTTCTGTTATCGTTGTTTCTGTTTTCGTTTCTGTTGTCCTTCTTCTGCGCGGGCTTCTGGTTATTTTCTTTTTTCTGCCCATCCTGCTTCGGCTGGTTCTGCTTGGGCTGGTTCTGCTTAGGTGCGTCCTTTTTCGGCGCATCCTGTTTGGGTTCTTCCTTCTTCGGTTGATATAACGCCGTTACCTTTGCGGCTTCTTCCTCTGTCAGCATTGCCATGTGGCTTTTTGCTTCAATGCCGATGCTGTTGATTTTTGCTACTAAGTCTTTATTGGCAACGCCAAGCTGCTTTGCCAGTTCATAAATTCTGATTTTGGACATTCCACAACACCTCGTCTTTCTCGAAAATCAGTCTTCACCGACCTTCGTTCTATTCTCTATATTCTCATCCGCAAGCTGTTTCAGTTTTTTTGCAAAGCCTTCCTCTGTAATCGCAATGATGGAGCGCATTTCTGCGCCGATGGCTCTGCCCAGTTCTTCCTTGGTTCCGATTTCTGCCAGGGGCAGTTCGTAATACGCTGCGGAATTTGTAAATTTCTTTTTTGTATTCTTCGATGCGTCCTGCGCTAAGATAAGCAGATACGCCTGCTTTTTGCGTACCGCCTGTTCTGCCGCAACCTCGCCTGCGGCAAGCTTTCCTGCCCGCTTGCAAAGCCCCAGAAGGGAAAGGAATTTATTCATTTTTCCCTTCCTCCAATTCCTGCAGCAGCTGTTCATATACATCCTTTGGCACAGGTGCCTTAAAGGAGCGTTCCAGCCCCTTGGATTTCTGCGCCTTCGCCAGACATTCCGCATTCGGGCAGATATATGCACCGCGTCCGGGCAGCTTTCCCGTGCGGTCTAAGGCAAATTCGCCTGCGTCATTTCGTACAATGCGAATCAGTTCCTTTTTGTTTTTCATTTCCTGACAGCCGGTGCATTTTCTGAGAGGTACTTTTCTTTGCTTCATACGCTCTCCTCCCTCTTACGCTTCTGTTTCGCCTTCTGCGGTTTCTTCTGTCGCTTCTGTGCTTTCTTCTGTTGCTTCTTCCGCGGTTTCCTCTGCAATTTCTTCTGCGGTTGTTTCTTCTGCCGCTTCTTCCGTTACAGGGTCTTCTGCCAGGAAGTTTGTTTCTCTTGCCTGTGTTTCGCTCTTGATGTCAATTCTCCAGCCTGTCAGCTTTGCGGAAAGTCTTGCGTTCTGCCCTTCCTTGCCGATTGCCAGAGAAAGCTGATGGTCGGGAACCACGATTTTCGCGCTCTGCTCTGCTTCATTCAGTGCAACCTCCAGAACCTTAGAGGGACTGAGTGCTGCCGCAATGAATTCCTTAGGGTCTTCGCTCCAGTTGATTACATCAATCTTTTCGCCGCCCAGTTCGCTTACAATGACGTTCACGCGGTAGCCATTCTGCCCAACGCAGGCACCCAGTGCATCCACGTTTTCATTCTTGGAATAAACGGCAATCTTTGTTCTGCTGCCGGCTTCTCTTGCAATGCTCTTGATTTCCACTGTGCCGTCATGTACCTCAGGCACTTCCTGTTCAAACAGACGCTTTACCAGTTCGGGGTGTGTTCTGGAAACAAAAATCTGAGGGCCCTTTGTGGTCTGCTTTACTTCCAGTACATATACCTTGATGCGATCCATGAAGTTATACTGTTCGCCGGGAATCTGTTCGTTTGCGGAAAGGATTGCATCAATCTTGCCCATCTGCACGATGACATTTCTGCGTTCCTTTCTCTGTACGATGGCAGTCACAACCTCTCTTTCCTTTGTGATGTACTGGTTAAAGAGGATTTCTCTTTCCGCCTCACGGAATTTCTGTACAACCACCTGCTTTGCGGTCTGTGCGGAAATTCTGCCGAAGTCCTTGGGTGTTACTTCCAGGTCTACCACATCGCCCACAACATAATTGGGATTCAGCACTCTTGCCATTTCCAGAGAAATTTCCAGCTGAGGATCTTCCACAGGGCTTGCAACGGTTTTCTGTGCATAGCAGGCAACATTGCCGGATTCTCTGTCGATAACCACCTTAATATTCTGGCTTGTGCCAAAGTTTTTCTTGCATGCAGAAACTAAGGATGCTTCGATTGCCTCAAATACTACTTCCTTATCAATGCCCTTTTCCTTTGCAACCAGATTCAGCGCATCCAAAAATTCTTTACTGTCCATTTTCCAAATTCCTCCCTTAGCTTAAAAAATAACTGCCAATCTCACGCTGGCGATATCCTTCTGTTCAAATTTCACTACGTTTCCGTTTTCTTCCTCAATAGAAAGCACGCCGTCTTCCAATCCCAGCAGCTTGCCCTGATACTGCTTGCTGCCGTCCTGCGCCTTATACAGCTTCACATCAATGATTTCTCCCTGATATTTCACAAAATCCGCATCCTTTTTCAGCGGTCTGTCAATCCCGGGGGAGCTTACCTCCAGAATATAGGCCTGCTCGATGGGGTCTTTCTCATCCAGCTTTACCTCAAGCGCACGGCTGACCGCTTCGCAGTCATCAATATTTACGCCGCCGTCCTTATCAATATAAACGCGCAGATACCAGTTTACGCCTTCCTTCACAAATTCCAGATCTACCAGTTCCAGACCGTTCTCCGCGATAATGGGTTCCAGAATGGGCAGCACCTTTGCTTCTGTATTGTTTGGTTTCGCCATTTTTACACCTCTTTTTCGTTTTTTCTTTTCCGTCTTTCCAAATTCGATTGGGGCTTTTCCCCCTACAATAACAAAGAGCGGGTTGTTCTACCCACTCTTTTCACCGACGTTTATAATCATTACTTTGTATTACTATACCACTTCTTTCCTTTGTTTGCAAGGCTTTTTCGGAAAATTCCCTTGCAATGCGCTTTCCCTCGCGTTATTCTGAAGAAAAGCCTTTGTCTGTAGTCTATCCCAAAGGAGGGATTTTTATGAATCAAATCGAACAGCTTCGCGCGGCGCATGGCACGCCCTTTTATCTTTATGAAGGCAAAAAGATTGCCGCACAGGCAGAAATCCTGCGAAATGCCTTTCCTGCTTTTGCCCTGCTTTTTTCCGTCAAGGCGAACCCCTTTCCGCCCGTCCTGAAAAAGATGGCGGCATTGGGTATCGGTGCAGATGCCGCCTCCGCAAAGGAAATTGACTTGGCACACGAAGCAGGCATCCCTGCGGAACGCATTTATTATTCCGCCCCTGCCCCCACAAAAGAGGATATCGCCCACGCCATCGGCAAATGCCATATCATCGCCGACAGCCTGCATGTTCTCT
>JBNMGO010000123.1:0-4822 GCA_050872285.1 Anaerotignum sp. | reverse complement strand
GAAAGAATAACATCGAAGGACAGCTGAACCTGTTTGATCTGGGCGGTGACGACAGCTTTCAGCAGACGGATGAGCTGCCGCCGATTCGCGAATTTCCCCCGAAGGAAAAGCTTGCAATGGAAAAAGAAGCCCTTGGGATTTATGTCAGCGGACACCCTCTGGCGGAATACGAGGAACAGCTGCGGCGGAAAATCAGCAATACGAGCATGGATTTCCTGCCGGATGAAGAAGGCGCGCACCATACGCAGATAGAGGACAACACGAAGGTGATTGTCGGGGGGATGGTCGCAGGAGTTTCTGTGAAATATACCAGAAATAATGATAAGATGGCATTCCTCACACTGGAGGATTTTCAGGGAAGCATGGAGATTGTGGTTTTCCCGAAGGTCTATGAAAAATGCGCGCCGCTTTTGCAGGAGGATACAGTGCTGCTGATCCGCGGCAGAGCGAATGTTTCCGCGGACGGCGAGGGCAAGGTGATTGCCATGGATATCAAAAATCTGGAGCAGGGCGAAGCGGAAATGCCCACTTCCGTATGGCTGAAGCTTGCGGCAGGGCAGAGCGTTCCCTTCGGGCAGATTACGGCAATTCTCCGAAAATATCACGGGGATGTGCCGGTATATATTTATGACGAAAAAACGAAGCAGAAAATGAAGGCAGACCGCATAAACTGGGTGACGGGCGAGGATGCCCTCTGCGAGGAGCTGCGGCTTCTGCTTGGCGAAAAAAATGTTGCGTTGAAATATTGAGGAGGAATCGGTATGGCGGAAAAAATCGGAGCAGATACATCCTATATTTGTGTGAAGGCACTGGAAAAGGGCGTAAATATCATTGGCGTGACCCGCGGCGAGGTGACGAAGATTCATCATACGGAAAAGCTGGATCAGGGTGAGGTTTTAATCGCGCAGTTTACGGAAAACACCTCTGCCATGAAAATCAGAGGGAAGGCAGAGGTTTATACCCAGTTCGGCATGATTCGGGCAGGTGAAATCGACATTGAGAAAAAATAATGCCGCAAGGGCTTTTGTATCAGAAAAATTTGCGGATGCGAAGGAGGAGTTTTGATGATGGAACAGAAGAATGAAAAGAAAATCAGAAAAATCGGCGTGCTGACCAGCGGCGGCGATGCGCCCGGCATGAACGCGGCAATTCGTGCGGTTGTCAGAACGGCAAAATATTACGGCGTGGATGTTGTCGGCATCCGCAAGGGCTATGCAGGGCTGATTGGCGGCGAAATCAAGGAAATGCACAGCAGAGATGTTTCCAATGTGCTGAACCTTGGCGGCACAATCCTGCATACGGCACGCTGCCCAGAAATGATGACGGACGAAGGTCTGGATAAGGCGGCGGCAATCTATAAGATTCTGGGACTGGATGCACTGGTTGTGATTGGCGGCGACGGTTCCTACCGCGGTCTGGCGGAGCTGGTAAAAAGAGGGGTCAACGGTGTGGGGATTCCTGCAACCATCGACCTGGATATGAAGGGGACGGAATATACCATCGGCTTTGATACAGCGGTCAATACCGGTATGGATGCACTGAATAAGCTGAGAGATACCTCTAACTCCCATGAAAGATGCTCTGTTGTAGAGGTGATGGGCAGAGATGCCGGCTATATTGCCGTATGGTGCGGCATGTGCGGCGGCGCGGAAGAGGTTATGTTCCCCGAGGAAAAGGAAAACATCAACAGCGACAGAGTGATTCAGCAGATTTTAGAGAATAGAAGCATCGGCAAACGCCATAATCTAGTAGTAGTGGCAGAGGGCGTTGGCGGCACGCAGAAACTGGCGCAGGATATTCAGGAGATTACGGGCATCCAGACCAGAGCGACCATTCTGGGGCATCTGCAAAGAGGCGGCAGCCCTACGGCGACAGACCGTATGCACGCATCCATGATGGGCTACCATGCGGTGAAGGCAATTATTGAAGGCAGGGAGAACATTGCCGTTGCTTATAACAGAGGACGTTATGAAATTCTGGATTTACTGGATTCCTTGCAGATGGATAAGGAACTGGATCCCGAAATTTACGATGTGATTAAGATTCTTTCTATTTAATTGGAAGCTTAATTGGAATCAAAAAAATTTACAGCAGAAAAAGGAGGTACCGCAATATGCGAAAAACAAAAATTGTCTGCACATTGGGGCCTGCAACAAATGATGTGGAAACCATGAAGCAGCTGATTCAAAACGGCATGGATGCCGCAAGAATCAATTTTTCCCACGGGACATACGAAACCCATGCGGAAACGATTGCGAAGCTGAAACAGGCGAGAGAGGAGCTGGACGCGCCTATTCCCCTGATTCTGGATACAAAGGGGCCGGAAATCCGCGTGAAAACCTTCAAGGAGGATAAGGTTCGGCTGGAGGAGGACGCTACATTTACCCTGACGACGAGAGAGGTGGAAGGGGATGCAAATATCGTTTCTGTGACCTATGCAGACCTGCCGAAGGATGTACACAGAGGGTCTCGTATTTTGATTGATGACGGGCTGATTGAATTAAAGGTAGAGGATATTACGGAAACGGATGTTGTCTGCAAGGTTGTCAATGGCGGTATTGTGAAATCCCGTAAGGGTGTGAACCTGCCGGGGGTTGAGGTGAACCTGCCTTCTCTGATGGAAAAGGATATTGAGGATTTGAAATTCGGCGTGGAAAACGGTTTTGATATCGTAGCGGCATCCTTCATCCGCTCGGCGGAGGATGTGCTGAAAATCCGCAGAGTGTTGGAGGAAAACGGCGGCGGACAGATGCACATTATCTCCAAGATTGAAAATCAGCAGGGCGTGGAAAATATTGATAAGATTCTGGAAGCGTCTGACGGGATTATGGTTGCCAGAGGGGATTTGGGTGTGGAAATTCCGCCCGAAGAAGTACCTCTGGTGCAGAAAATTCTGATTGCGAAGGCGAACCGCATCGGCAAGCCTGTTATCACCGCCACACAGATGCTGGAGAGCATGGTACACAGCCCCAGACCGACCAGAGCAGAGGCGAATGACGTTGCAAATGCGATTTTTGACGGCAGTGATGCCATCATGCTTTCGGGTGAAACAGCGGCAGGCGCATATCCTCTGGAGGCGGTCGCAACGATGGCGAGAATCGCGCTGAAGGCGGAAAGTGCGGTGGATTATGCGGCGAAGCTTGCGAATACAACAGAGCCTGCGAGAGTGAATATCACAAATGCGATCAGCATGGCGGCTTGTGCAACGGCGGCGGAGCTGAAAACGGCGGCAATCACAACGGTAACAAAATCTGGCTTTACGGCAAGAATGATTTCCCGGTATCGTCCTGCCTGCCCGCTCATTGCGAGCACATCGGACGAAACAGTATGGCGGCAGATGAATCTCATCTGGGGTTGTAAACCGATGCTTTATACAGGAGAACTGCCCCACGGCGGCGTATTTGATACGGCTTTGGAAATCGCAGTCAAGAGCGGATTGCTGAAAAACGGCGACACAGTCGTTTCTGCACTGGGGATGCCCTTAGGGTTCAGCGGCGCAACGAACACCCTGCGTGTAGATATCGTAGGGGACGTGCTCTGCAAGGGCAAGGGTGTCGGCACGAAGAAGGCGACCGGCACAGCCAGAGTGATTACTGCAAGGGATGGCGTGGAACGCACCTTCCATCAGGGCGACATTCTGGTGACAACGGCGACGGACAGCAGCTTTATGCCGTATATCCGCAAGGCGGCGGCGATTGTGGTCGGCCCGCTGGATCAGAATGCAAACAGCCATGCAGAGGTTGCAGGGATGGCACTGGATATTCCCGTTATCGTCTGCAATGCGAAGGTGGTTGATTTCATTCCTGCCCATTCGCTGATTACGGTGGATGCGGAAAAGGGATTCGTTTACAAAGGGATTCCGAAGGAAGAATAAGGAACAAGAGGAATAAACTGGAAAGCAGGTTGCATCTGAAAAAATCAGATTTCACCTGCTTTTTTTATGCGATTTACAGCATCAAAATACTGAATGAAAACGTTATTGAGAAAATGTACACAAAAGGCGAACAAACATCCTTCTGCAAAAGAATGGATTTGGGGTTTTTGAACGAATATTTGTACAAAAGCACGATATTTCAAGGCTTTTTTTGTCGAAATAGTGAATTGACGAATTCTTAACAAGATGCTACCATATAACATGTAGATTCAAGATGTTGAAGTGTTCTAATATACATACACCCGCTATCATACATAACAATGCTCTTGAATCACAAAAAACTTTTATGTATTCAAAGGAGGCTATTATTATGAGTACACCACTGATTAGCGCTGACAATACATGGGCGCTGATGGCTATTACCTGTGGTTGGGCTGCATTCTCTATCTATGCAGAACAGACCTGGAAATGGGCATCTAAAGTATCCGGTGCGATCGTTGCTTTGGTCGGCGCACTGATTCTGACAAACGTAGGTATCATCCCTACAAACTGCGTATGGTTCGACGATATCGTATGGGGCTATGTTGTTCCTATGGCAATCCCTATGCTGCTGTTGAGCTGCGACATTCGTAAGATTGGTAAGGAAGCAGGTAAGATTCTGGTTATCTTCCTCATCGGTGCTGTCGGCACATCCGTCGGCGCAATTCTGGGCTTCAAGATTCTGGGCAACCATGTAGCTGACCTGGCAGGTGTAGCTGCAATGATGACAGGTTCCTACATCGGCGGTACTGTAAACTTCGCTGCAATGGCAAGTGCATTTGACGTACCCGGTGCAACAACATCCGCAGCAGTTGTAGCGGATAACCTGCTGATGACTCTGTACTTCTTCGTACTGATCATGATTCCTACACTGAAATTCTTCAAAACAAAATTCACACATCCTCATAT
>JBNMGO010000158.1:0-4087 GCA_050872285.1 Anaerotignum sp. | reverse complement strand
CAGATGCCATCCTCGGCAAGGAAGAACTGCCCCTTGAAGAAATGGCAAAAATCCTCAAGGCAGGTCTGGAAAAATGCTCCATGGGTGTCATTCCGCCCACCGCCGATTGCCTTCTGATTGGGGATATCGAGCGCAGCCGCCTGCCCGAAATCAAGTATCTTTTCGTGCTTGGCGTGAATGAAGGCGTTCTCCCCTCTCCTGCAACCGCGCAGGGTATCTTCACCGAAACAGAGCGTGACCTGCTGACCGCACAGGGCGTGGAACTGGCAAGCGGCGGCAAGCAGAAAATCTTCGAGGAACAATTCCTCATCTATCGCGGCTTAACCAGACCCTCCAAAGGCTTATGGCTCACCTATGCCGCCAATGATGCCGAGGGACGGGAGCTGTCCCCTTCCTCTCTGATTGAAAAATTACAGCGTCTGGATGAAAGCCTGCAAATCGAACCTATGCCTGCCTTCGACTTGGAAGAAACCGCCCCTGCCGCCGTTTTCCATCTCTTGGGCGGCGAAATGCGGAAGGCAACGGCAGAAACGCCGCTTTCCTCTCTCTGGCAGGAGATTTACGGCTTTTTTGACGAGAACAGCCACTGGCAGAAACGCCTTTCCCTCTTAAAGCAGGGCATCGGCAAAACGGCAAAGCCCGAACGCCTTTCCCCCCAAACCGTAAAAGCGCTTTACGGCAAAAATATTTTTTCCAGCGTTTCCCGTCTGGAACGGTTCGCGGGCTGTCCCTTCTCCTTCTTCGCAGAATATGGTCTGAAGGCAGAGGAACGGAGGCTGTATCAACTCAATACCCCCGATTTGGGCTCCCTGTTCCATGAGGTTCTGGAGCTGTTCTCCAATCAATTAGAGCAGGACAGCATTCCTTGGACTTCCCTCTCGAAGGAAGAAACCACCGCCCGTATCCACGCCGCCGTAGAGGATGCCGCCCCTCGTCTGGGCAATCGTATCCTTCTGGATTCTGCCGCAAATCAATACCTTATCCGCCGCCTGAAACGCATTTCCACCCGTGCCGCATGGACGCTGGTGCAGCATTTACAGCAGGGAGATTTCGTTTCGGCAGGCTATGAGGTCGGCTTCGGCGCACATGAAGCCCTTCCCCCGATTGTCATTCGCCTACAGGATGGCGGCAGTCTGATTCTTAACGGTAAAATCGACCGCGTGGATTTGCTTGATGCCAACGGCACACGCTATGTCAAAATCATCGACTACAAATCGGGCAATAAGACCTTCCATTTTCAGGATATTTATTACGGTCTGCAATTACAGCTTCTCGTTTATCTGGATGCGTATCTCAAGTATTATAAAAAAACAGGCGCATCCTTCAAGCCGGGCGGTGTCTTTTATTTCCGCATCACAGACCCCACCCTTGCCCTTGATGAGGAGCTTTCCGCCGAGGCAATCGAAAAAATTCTCTATGAAAAAATGCGAATGTCGGGACTGCTTTTGCAGGAGGATGTCCTTATCCATGGCTTAGACCATAGCCTTGCCGAAAGCCGTAGCTCCGCCATCGTGCCTGTCGGCTATACCAAAAAAGGCGACCCTACCGCCGCCTCAAATCTCGCAACCGAGGAGCAGTATGCCGCCATTCTGGATTTCGTTGCCACGCGCACGCAGGAAATCGGCGATGCCATGAAGGCAGGCATCATCACTCCTGCCCCCTATCGCGATGGGCAGCGCACCCCTTGCTCCTATTGCAGCTATCGCTCCCTGTGCCGCCATAGCTACGGGGAAGCGCCAAGGTGGCGAAAGCTGAAGAAAATAGATAAAGCGGATTTCTGGGAAACCATCACCCCCAAACAGCCCCCCGAAACCGAATAATCATGCAAAAAAGTCCCTCCCACAGGCTTACCCCCATGGGAAGGACTTTCCTTATATATTCAGGCATCTTCCTCTGTCGGATATATTTCCTTGACCTCATCTATCAATACAACATCATCCAGAAGGTCTTCCTCGTTCAAAGCATTGATTCTGTCAATTACAGCATCGTCCAATTTTATCCCCTTTTTATCCCGCATTTCCTTGATTGTACCTCTTATAATATTTTTCCAGATTTTTTCCAATTCTTCATTTGCATCATCCAGATAGGTATATATTTCCTCATCTTCTAAATCACTTACACTTGTTTGCCATTCATAATCCTGTTCATCCTTATCAAATTCATAATACGCGAAGCTAGAAACAATGCCGCCAAAGCCGTTTTTCCCTCCGAATTCGATTGCAACGCGATTTTCTTCCAGATCGCACCATACTTCACGCAAATCAAAGGAATCCGGGTCCTTCATATTTCCTTTCACATCCGCACAAATCACCGCAACCAGATTTTCTTCCAGTACAGCCTTCTTTTCCTCAGGTTTCGCTTTTTCATAAGCAGCCGCATAATCTCCTGCCGCAAGATAATCCTCTGTGGATGTCAGCTGTGGAATTATCGTTTTTCCCAATAATACCAGAATCAGCACTACAACCACAGCAATACAGATTCTCTTTGTCTTTTTCGTATTCACCTGTTTCATCTTTTCCGTTACCTTTTCCGTCGCAGTCTCTACCCCCTTCGGAATGACAACCACGTTCGTTTTCGCCCCGCATTTCGCACAGAATTTCTGGTTTTCCGCCAAGGGTGTCCCACAGTGGATACAATGCCTTTTCCCCTCCTCTACAGCTGATTTACCGCATTTCGTGCAATAGGTATCTCCTGCCGCAATTTCTCCGCCACAGTAAATACAGAATGTTTTTTCTTCTGTTTCCTGCGGTTTTTCCTCCGTCAACGCACCGCCGCAGGTATCGCAGCTCTGCATGCTGTCCTCGAATTCTTTTCCGCATTTTTCACATTTTTTCATGTTACCTCTCCCCTCTTGTTTTTATGACAATATATTCTTTTTAACGAATATACTCACATTATATTCGTTATTCCGAAGATATTCAAGCAGAAGAATATATTTTATGCTTATTCCATAAACTTTTATAAGGGGTGAGACAATGATTGATTATTCTCCTTTTTGGGATACGCTGGAAAAATCCGAAGAAAACTGGTATACACTGACAAATAAGCATCATCTGTCTCATAGCACCCTGCATCGGCTGAAGCACAATAAAGATGTCTCCACCAAGACCTTGAATGACCTCTGCCGCATTTTAAACTGCAATATCTGCGATATCGTGCAGTATATCCCCTCCGAAACCGACCAATGCCTATAAATTCCTGCAACAAAAAAGTCCCTCCCACAAGCTTACCCCCATGGGAAGGACTTTCCTTTTTCTATTTTATTCTTCCGAAATAACATCTTCTTCTGTCTGTGTTTCCTGCATTTCCTCTGTTTCCTCGCCCTTTTCCAAAGGCACCAGCTCTCTGTAGAATGCCGCTGTTGCCGCATTTTGATAAGGTGTCCGCCACAAATCCCCAATCCCTAATGTAAGAATCGAAAGAATATCCCAGCCGATAAAGCTGAACCTCAGGCAGAACAGCCGCCATTTATTCCCCTTCATCAGCTCCTTGGAACGGGTAATGGCATCATTCGCGTCCATTTCGGGATTCTCTGCCAGAATATAGCTTGTCAGGCTATAACGATATGCCGCAATAAGACCCGGAATGATGAACAGCAGCATCCAACCGAGGATATACACCACCTGCAATAAAACAGCCGCAAGCATCGTTCCCCACTGTTTGGAATACCGAAACAGCGTTTCCAACCTGCCTTCCTCACCATCAACCAGATCCATATTGAATCTCGCATAACCGACTTCAACAAACGATCCGATAATAATCCGCGCGATTACAACCAGAACAGCGACCACGGAAAAATAATGCCAAACATCAAAAGCGCTGCCCACGCCGATGCTGCGCATCATCTCTACCGGATTTAGACTCTGCCCGAGTACATCCAAAGTTAATTGGAAATTGCCGTCCACAAAGCCAAAATTCACATCAACCGCATTGACTCCGACAGCACCGCCCAGAATCGCCGCCAGAAAGCCTACCCCAACCGCAAGCTTCCAACGTCCCTTTAACACCGCTCTTGCCTCTGCTCGAAAATCCGCCGCACATTTCATGCTGTGTCCCCCTTTCAAAAGCTGACCTTTTCTTTCAGCAT
>JBNMGO010000072.1:0-6451 GCA_050872285.1 Anaerotignum sp. | reverse complement strand
CGATGGTGGTGATGCCGCTTTCGGTCACGGCGCTGACGATGCCGACGTGGTCGGCCAGCTTGTCCTTGCCCTCAAATTCGAAGAACACGAGCTCGCCGGGCTTCGGCGTGTGATCCTTCGCCTTGACGAAACGGCTGCCCAGCTTTTTGAGCAGCTGTTGTGCGCCGGTATCGTGCGGAAGCACGGAAGTGGGGATGCCCGCCTGCGTGCCGCAGAAGCTGACAAAGGAAGCGGCAGTGCAGCAGGTAAAGGAAAAATTGCAGGCGTATTTTCTGATGTATCAGAAAAGTGAGACAGATCAGAAGGTAAGCCCGTATGCAGACGAAATGCAGGCGGAATTTGAAAATCTGCAATGCGTGGATGAGACCGCAAGCTTCTGGGTTGTCAAAGGTGCGCGTCTGTTCCTTGTGGATAAAGCGACGGGGGAAATTTATTATAAGCTGGGAGAAAATCGCACAGGACACGGCTCTTATATTGAAATGGTTGGCAATTTAGAGGAAAAGTATGAAAATCTGTTTGAAAATATGCAGATGTACGGTTGATTTTTGCGTTGACGGAAAAAACGAAGAGAGGAGTCGTGCTTATGAAAAAAGCAGCGTGTGCAGTGATTCTGGCGGCGTTTGCGCTGTCAAATACCGTTCCGGCGGCGGCATATATACCGCAGAAAATCGGCGTGGTTTTATCCACGGATATCCTTGCATATATCAATGAAAAGCCGATTGCATCCTATAACTATGCCGATGCGACCTATATTATGGCGAAGGATTTGCAGGATTACGGCTATGATGTGCTTTGGGACGGCGCAGCCCGCACCGTAAAAATTACAAGACCGCAGGGAAAATCCATGAAGGCTTTTTCTGCGGCGGAAACGGACAAGCTGATGCAAAGACAGACAGTAGGACAGAAAAGATTTGACGTATATCAGACGGATATCCGGACGATGTTTGATGATACGGTGCAGACAAAAAGCGATGGTCTGCCGACGGCAATCAATGTAAATGGACGGACACTGGTTCTGTTTTCCGCATTGGGAAAGCATTTCGGCGAGGTAGAATATCATGACCGCCAGAGAATTGCCGCAATTTGGGACAGCGGCGAAGCAGATGCTGTTTCAGCAGAACAGCTGTATGCCGAGGCGCTTGGCATTTCGTATCATAAGACGGGCAGATTTGATTTGACAGGCTGCTCTGTTCTGAAAAGTCAGACTGCCGCAAAGGATGTCGATTTGACGGCGGAAGATGCGTGGCAGAAAACAGTTGATGTTATCTGCATAACAAAACCCACCGCAGAAGCAACACAGACAGAGAACTACCTCAGTGTTTGCCCTGCACTGATGGATTTGCTTGGCGTGCAGGTGGGAAAAGAGGTGGAACACGCAGTTTCCCTGCATACAGAAAAGGATACAGTGGCATTGAAAAATGCGAATGTTGTGCAGAATTTTTCTCCTGCTTTTGTGCATGAAACGGATTTGCAGCTTGATGCAAGGATTGCGGCGGAAACCTTCCCGGCGTTTTTGCAGATAGACAATCAGCTTTATATCAGCGCGGATGCGTTGGCAGAAAATCTGGAAATGGAACATACGCTTGACAGCTACGGCTATGGCGAAGGCGGCTTTACGAAAAAATAAAATACAATCATAAAAACGGGAAGCCTATGGTTTTGACCATAGGCTCCTTTTTTGGAAATGGCATCAGGAAAAATTTTTAATACAGCTTGCTTAAATCGGGGAAGCCCTTCGAAATTGCCATAATCGGCAGCCAGGGGTTTTCGCTGTAAACCTCTCCGGTATACTGATTTACGAAAATCGGAAAAGCAGAGAAATTCGTTACCTCGTAGATATCATACCGTCCGAAGGTTTTGCCCGTATCACGGACGGAAAACGGGTTTGCCGTTAAGGAATCCGAAACCTGTGCATATTCTTCTGCGGAAAGCTTTTGCAGCTCCGCGGTTTTCTCCTGTGAGGTATATGCCTTTGCCTGCTGTTCTGTTTCAACGGAAATCAGATGAATACGGAAGGAGTCTTTGCTTTCTGCATGGCAAAGGGTCTTTTTGTAATCCTGTAAATATTCCACTTTTCCGCCAAATTGTGTCGTAACAAACCGCAGAGGTGCATGTATTTTATCGTTTATCATGATGATATCGGCATTTTTCTGCAGCTTCAGCGTATGCGTTCCGTTGCTGAAGGTGACTGTGCCGTCCTTTGCTGTGGTATGGATTCCGATTGTTTCCAGCGTTTCTGAGGAGATATACAGTGTGCCGTTCTGATGCAGCTGAATATCGGGATTAGGCACAAAACCGCCGTTTACCATCAATAAATAAACATTTCCGCAGATGGTGTGTGTCAGGCGGGGTTCGTATATACCGCTGTCCAAATTGAAATAATCAACGGCAGAAAGCTCTTTAAAATCAGTACGGTCTACACTGATACAGGGATTGTTTTCCTGCCATGCAGGCGTTTCGGCTGCTGCCATGGCAGTGTTGGGGCTGCAAAAGCATCCAAGCAGTAACCCGATGAAAAATAAGCTTCGTTTTTTCATGGAATCCTCCTCCTTCTGTCTGTCTTTTTGTTTTTTTGTCTTTTCATTGTAGCATGGGGAAATAAAAAACACAATGCGCGGATATGGCTTGTTTTCGGATATTTTTTGAAAAGGACAGATGAAAAGGTGCGCCCAGATAAGAAAACTTGAATTCTGAAATGCTGAAAGCTACGGCTATTTCATTCTCTTCATGTTTTCTTATTGGGACACACCTAATGTCCTTTTTTTGTTTTGCAATCCCGAAAAAGATATTGTTTTTGCTTGGAGTCCGTGCTATAATTTAAGCAAAATATGATGCCGTGTGGCTTATTGTATCCTTGCACCGTATGCGGAAAAAGCGGAGGGCAAGGAAAAATTTTGCACCAAAAGTTAGTTTAGACTAACAAAATACAAAAGAGGGAAATACCCTTCAAAGGGGAGGGGATATCTTTCTTTGCAGGTGTTTTTATCCTTTAGTTAGCTGTAGCTAACTTTCGTAAAATAAGCTGATCTGCCCATATTTTCATTACAAATCCAATGCGAAATGCAAAGAAAGGAGAATTGTATGAAACACACAAGCAAAGGAATGTCCAAGTCGCGCTTTCTGGCGTTGCTGATGACATTCATCATGGTTCTGGCAATGCTGCCGACGGCGGCATTTGCTTCGGAAGGGGATTCTTTTTCTGGCAAAGGAGAAGGAACGAAAGATAACCCTTATATCATCGAAAACGCTGCACAGCTGGCAGAAATCAAGGATGATTTGACTGCTAGTTATAAGTTGAGTGATGATATTGAAAGTATTGAATTGACCGGAAACTGGACACCTATCGGCAGTTTTTATACCGAAAATGAAGACGGCGAAACACCCGATGAGACATACGCCTTCACAGGTACTTTTGATGGCAATGGAAAAACGATTTCCGGTTTGACTGTCAACGGTGACATCGGCGCAGGGCTGTTTGGCTGTGTAGCGAATGGTACTGTAAAAAATCTGACTATAAAGGATGTAACTGTTTCCGGTAGCTGCATGGCTGCGGCTGTGATTGGCTATGCATATCATAGCACAGTGGAAAACGTAACACTGACAGCATCCGAAAATAATACAAACACCATTACAGGCAGTGCGCTTGAGTATGAGGGTTATGGTGAAATGGCACCCAATATGGTAGCAGGTATCGTTGGCGCAGGGATGGACTCCAATATCAAAAACTGCACCGTAAACAACACAAATCTGACCGCGGCAGGCGTTGACTACGCCACAGCCTGGGGTGAAAATGTGCATGATATCGGTCTGCTGGGCGGCGGTCTGGAAAGCACTTCCTTAGAAAACTGCACTGTTGCAGACAGCACAATCAGCATCACAGGGGCATATACCTTCGGCATCGGTGGTCTGTCCGGCTGTGCCATGGAAGCAGATAAGGTTGAGAACTGTATCGTAAGCGATGTGAACATTACATTAGGTGACAACGCTTATCTGACAGGTGGTTTGGTTGGCTATAGTGGGAAGGGCGAAGGAAAAATTACTTTGTCCGGCTGCAAAACAGAAGATGTCACAATCAAAGTTGGCAAAGAATCCTCTCATATCGGCGGTATGATCGGCGGCGGCTTCTATCTGCCCGGTGAAATCTATCGCGCCGTTTATCCCGTTCCTACCTCTTTTGATATTACTACCGCAGTAGTTTCTAATGCTGCAATTACAACAGGCGAAAAAAGCACCGCACTTGGTCTGGTTGCAGGGCAGATGTATCAATCTGAAATCAATGCAACTGCCGCCGGTACTATCAATGGTGCAGATTCCACCGTTACCTGTGGTCTTTCCGAAGACAAGAATACAGATTTCCTGTATGCCCTGAGCGAAACCTATCAGCCCTTATTTGAAGGCGCAACCTTTAAGAGTGACTATGACCATTATTGGGAAGATTATGCTGCCGCTGTAGTTGGTAAAAATACCGCAGAAGAAAATGATGCGGCAGGAATGATGAAAAGTTCCATCGGTGCGGACAGCAGTGTAATCGGTAAAGAAAATGGCTCCGCTTTCTGTTGCGCTTTCACCAATGACATCGCAACACTTTCCTTCCATGGCTCTGTCATCACAGGCTATAAAGACAATGGTGATGTAGTATTCTCTCATGCGTATGAATTTGTAGAGAAAAGCTCTCTGTACGGTCCGAATGAGGATGGTACAGAACAGATTCCATATATGAATCTGACAATTTTCAAAACAGATGATGAAAACAGCGGCGAGTTTGAATATTTCGCAATGTGTGACGATACACCAAGCACTACTTACCATATCGAATTCCGCTATGGCAGTGATGTAGACGAATTGGAACAGATGTACAGTGGTGACTATGCTTACTGGCTTGCGGCAGGGATTCCCACAAGTGCTGACGAGACTATGATTTCCAACGTTATTGCGCTGTTCTGCGCAGAAAATCTGGCAGAAATGGTAACAGAGGAAACCACTTCTCAGCGCGCAGAACTGGCAGGCACATGGAATGGCAGCGAAGACAGCCTTGTATTTGCCACAGACGGCTCTGTCAACGGTAATGAAAATGACGTATTCTACGCTTATGGCGGCAAGCTGATTACCATGATTGATGATGTCTGCACGGCATATCAATATGAAATTTCCGGAAGAACATTGACGTTGTCCACCGTAGACGGCGAGAAAATCGCGACATACACAAAGCCCTCCAATTCCCACAGACACACTTCTTCCTCCGGCAAAACAACCACAAAGGAAGAGGAACCCAAGCAGGAGGAAACAACCCAGCCTACGCAGGAAACACCCAAGCAGACAATCGTAACCATGCAGATTGGCAGCAAAATCCTGTTTGTAAACAGCGTAGCAACGGAAAAGGATGCCGCACCTGTCATCCGCAGCGACAGAACTCTGGTTCCCATCAGATTTATCACAGAATCTCTGGGCGGAGCGGCTGCATGGAACGGCGCGACCAAAGAGGTTACGCTAACGATTGACGGCAGGGAAATCAAGCTGACGATCGGAAAAACGCTTGAAAAATACGGCGTTGCGCCCGTAATCATCGGCGAGCGCACCTATGTGCCTGTGCGTTTTGTGGCAGATGAGCTTGGCGCGGCAACGGCATGGGACGATGCGACAAAGACAGTAACCATCACGAAAAGTGAAGAATAAATCCGAATAAAAAGAAAGGCGTTTACTGAAAGGTGCGCCCAAATAAGAAACCTTGAATTCTGAAATGCTGAAAGCTGCGGCTATTGCGTCAGTTCCCCTTGACAGCCTAAGTCAAAGGATGCCTGCGGGAAACTTCCTTGTATCCGCAGGCTTTCAGCTATTTCATTTTCTTCATGTTTTCTTATTGGGACACACCTAAAGGTAAGCGTCTTTTTGCTATAAGCGAAAGATGCAATTTTTGTATACAACATCCATTATCTGGCGCAATAAATATCATAAAAATGGTAAAATTGTCTGTTTTTCTGTTGATACAATGTTTTTGTTTTGTTATAATGACAGTACAAAAGATAAAGCGGATTCGCGGAGGAAGGAGTTTTCTGATGAAAGACATGAAAAATATCTGTAAAGTAGCTTTGGTGCAGGCAGAGCCTGTCCTGTTTGACAAAGAAGCATCTCTGAAAAAGGTGCTGAATTATATCGATGAGGCGGCAGCACAGAAGCCCGACCTGATTGTATTCCCTGAGTTGTTTATTCCAGGCTATCCCGTTGGGATGAATTTTGGCTTCAGTGTAGGCAAAAGAAGCGAGGAAGGACGCAAGGACTGGAAACGCTATTATGACGCATCTGTTGTTGCCGGTGAAGCAGAATTCCAGCAGCTTGCGGAAGCAGCAAAGAAAACCGGCGCATATATCAGCCGTGGCTTCTCCGAAAGAGACGCTTTCAGCGGCACACTTTACAACAGCAACGTTATCTTCGAATCCGATGGTTCGGATAAGGT
>JBNMGO010000167.1:0-3989 GCA_050872285.1 Anaerotignum sp. | reverse complement strand
GGCGTATTGATAAAATCCATCAGCCCCTTGCGGATGAAATCCGCATGACAATTCGTGGTCTGGGCAGCGGCGCAAAGAAAATCATCATTTCCGCCAACTCCGCCCATCCCCGCATCCATCTGACAGAAAGCAGCCGCGAAAACCCCATGACCGCACCCTTATTCTGCATGGTCATGCGTAAGCATATCGCAGGCGGCAAAATTATAGATATTGTACAGCCGAATTTTGAACGTATCATCATCCTGCGGATTGAATCCGCAAATGAAATGGGTGATATTACCACAAAAAATCTCATTCTGGAAATCATGGGCAAGCACAGCAACCTCATCCTGACCGATGAAACCGGCAAAATTCTGGATTCCATCAAGCGTGTCACCCATGAGAAAAGCTCTGTCCGAGAGGTGCTCCCCGGCAAGGAATATGTTTTTCCCCCTTCGCAGGATAAGAAAAACCCCCTTCTTGCAGAACAGGCGGATTTTCTCTTTTCCCTGCATTTGCAGGAGGGCAGAAAGCTGCAGGAATTTCTCTATCAGACCTATACCGGCATCAGCCCCGTCATGGCAGGCGAAATCTGCACCCGTGCAGGCCTCGATGCTTCGGATTCCTGTCAGGAAACCACACTGGAAAACAGCGAGCGCCTTTTTGCCGCTTTTGAAAAAACCATGCAGGAGGTGAAGGCGGAGGACTTTCACCCTGCTATTTATTATCAGAAGGAAAACAATCGCATTGTCGATTTTGCCGTTCTCAAAATGCAGCAGTTCCAAAGCCTTGCCCAAAAGCCGTTTCCTTCCGTTTCCGCCCTTCTGGAGGGCTTCTATCAGGAACGGGATAATGCGGCACATATCCGCCAGAAGGCACAGGATATGCGAAAGCTTGTGACGAATCATATCGAGCGTTGTGTCAAGAAAAAGGAAATTCAGCTGAAAACACGCCGCGAAACCAAAGGGATGGATTTGTGGAAGAAAAAGGGCGAACTCCTGACCGCCAATATCTATGCCGTTCCCCAGGGCGTAACCACCTTCAAAACCATTGATTATTACGAGGAATCCATGCCGGAAATCGAAATTGCCATTGACCCTGCAAAAACACCTGCGGAAAATGCGCAGAAATATTTTGCAAAATACAACAAGGCAAAGCGTACCCTTGCGGCATTGGAAATTCAGGAAAAGCAGAATAACGAGGAACTGGCATATCTGGAAAGCGTCCTCAATGCACTGGAAAACGCCAAGGAGGATGCAGACCTTTCCGAAATCCGTACGGAACTGGCAGAAAGCGGCTTTATCCGCAGACAGGTGCAGAAAAAAGGACAGCAAAAGCCGAAGAAAGCAAAGCCTCTGTGTTATATTTCCTCCGATGGATATGAAATTCTGGTCGGGAAAAGCAATCTGCAAAATGACGAGCTGACGCTCCGCACCGCCGAGCCGACAGACCTCTGGATGCACACAAAGGATATCCCCGGCTCCCATGTCATCATCCGTACCAACGGGCAAAGCGAGCTGCCCGAGACAACCATGGAAGAAGCCGCGAACCTTGCCGCCTTCTACAGCAAGGCGAAAAACAGCAGCATGGTGCCTGTGGATTATACCCAGAGAAAAAATATCAAGAAACCAAACGGTGCAAAGCCGGGCATGGTGATTTATCTGACGAATAAAACCATTTATATCACCCCCGACGAAGCCCGTATCCAACAAATGAAAACCGAAGATACCTTTCAGAAAGGAGTATGATTTATGGCAAAAGCCTTTCGTTATGCACTCAAACACAGCTTTCCCATCCTCATCAGCTATATCCCAGTTGCCCTTGCCTATGGGGTGCTGATGCAGAATTGCGGCTATAACTTTGTCTGGACAGGCGCGTGCAGTCTGTTTGTTATGGCAGGCTCTCTGCAATATCTGATGGTGACCTTCTTTGCCGGCGGCGTTTCCCTGCTGACTGTTGCAGTCATGGCGCTCCTGCTGAACAGCCGTCATATTTTTTACGGCTTTTCCTTCATTGAAAAATTCCGTTCCTTCGGACCTTGGAAATATTTCCTCATCTATGCTCTGACGGATGAAAACTATTCCCTGCACTGCTCGCATGATTTCGGGCCGGATGTCAATGAAAAATGGGCGTATGTGCTGACGGCATTTCTCTCCATCTTCTATTGGATTTGCCTAAGCGTGATTGGTGCGTTGATTGGGAGTATGCTCCCCTTCAATACCACAGGGATTGATTTTGCGCTGACCGCTCTTTTCATCGTTATCCTGATTGAACAGATGCTTGGTGCAGATAACCGTCTGCCTGCATGGCTCGCCTTCGTCTCCAGCATCGTCTGTCTGCTTCTCTTCGGACCAAGCAATTTCATTCTGCCCTCTCTGGTGATTACCGTTGCACTTTTAAGCATCCTGCGTCACCGCATCGAGCCTGTAAAAGAAGAAAAGGAGGAAGCGTAAATGGTTTTAACTACAATGCAGTCTATCTTAATCATCGCCGTCTGCGGCATCTGCACCCTTCTGGAGCGCGCCCTGCCCTTCCTTATTTTCAGCGGCAGAGAGGTTCCCGAACCCGTGCGCTATCTGGGGCGTGTGCTCCCGATGGCAATCATGGCAACGCTGGTTATTTATTGCCTGAAGGGCATTTCCTTTTCCTCGGCGGCAGGCTTTGCGCCGCTTCTGATTGCTTCTGCGGTAACAGCCATCCTGCACCTCTGGAAAAGAAGCACCCTTATCAGCATCCTTTGCGGTACTGTCAGCTACATGGTTCTGGTGCAGATTGTATTTGCATAACATTACATAGTCTCAACAGAAAAACCCTCCGTATGTCTCCATACGAAGGGTTCTTTTTTATCCTGAATGATTAAATTTCTGTTTCCGCAATCGGTGCTTCTGTTGCTTCTGCCGCCTCCGGTGCATCCTGATCCTGTTCCAGTCCATAATGTACGCGCACCAGATGGTCGATTTCCGCGCACATTTCGGGATGCTCGCGCAGGTACTGCTTTGCATTTTCACGCCCCTGCCCAATACGGGTTTCCTTATAGGCATACCATGCGCCGCTCTTGTTTACGATATCCACATCTGCCGCCAGATCCAGAATATCCCCCTCCTTGGAGATACCCTTGCCGTAGATAATATCAAATTCTGCTGTTTTAAAGGGAGGTGCAACCTTGTTCTTCGCAACCTTTACCTTTGTGCGGTTGCCGACAATTTCTGTCCCCTGCTTCAGCACATCCGCCTTTCTGATTTCCATACGGATAGAGGAATAGAATTTCAGCGCACGACCGCCTGTTGTCGTTTCGGGATTGCCGAAGGTTACGCCGATTTTTTCACGCAGCTGGTTGATAAACACAACCGTACAGTTCGATTTATTGGTGATACCTGTCAGCTTTCTCAGCGCTTGGCTCATCAGTCTTGCCTGTAAGCCCATGTGGGAATCGCCCATTTCCCCCTCGATTTCCGCACGAGGTACCAGTGCCGCTACAGAGTCCACGATCACAATATCAATCGCGCCGCTGCGCACCATCGTTTCTGTGATTTCCAATGCCTGTTCACCGTCATCCGGCTGAGAGATATACAAGTTATCAATATCCACGCCCAGTGCCTTTGCATAAGTGGGATCCATTGCGTGCTCCGCATCCACATAGCCTGCAATGCCGCCGCGCTTCTGCACCTCTGCTACCATGTGCAGTGCAACCGTTGTCTTACCGGAGGATTCAGGACCATAAACCTCAACGATTCTGCCCTTCGGCAGACCGCCAACCCCCAATGCCAGGTCAAGGCTCAGAGAGCCTGTCGGCACAACCTCAACCGCCATTTTCGCATTGTTATCCCCCAGCTTCATCACCGCGCCCTTGCCGAACTGCTTCTCAATCTGGCTCAGTGCCGCATCCAACGCTTTTTGCTTATCTTCAAATTTTACATCTTCCTTCTGTGCTTTTGCCGCCATTTTATTTCCGCCTTTCCAAATGCTATCAGGTTCTATTTATATTCACGAATATTTGTTCTCTTTTGTTC
>JBNMGO010000251.1:0-2920 GCA_050872285.1 Anaerotignum sp. | reverse complement strand
TCCTCTGAGATAATATCTCAGAGGATTTTTTTATTTATTCTTTTTCTTTTTCCGCTACCAGCTGATAGATATTTTCCGCTTCCTCTGCAATGCCTGCCGGAAGAATCGTCCCCGTCAGGATGATATCCATAAAATCGGGACGCTTTTCAATAATCTCATGCAAATCAGATTCCTGCAGATATTCCTTTTCCACACATTCCAGAATCCCATCCAGCAGAAGCATTTCACATTCGCCCGTATCCACAATTTTCTTTGCGAAATTAAACGCATTGCGAATCTCGTTGAAAATTTCCTTACGCAGTGCTTCGTCATTTTCGGCGCCCTGCACATCCTCTGCGGCACGGTCCTTCTCAAAGCGGAAAATACGGAAATCAGGCTCCAGCTTTTTCAGCAGTGCAATTTCCTTGCTGTTATGATAATCCAAGAACTGGATCATAACAACACGCTGTTCCTCACCGATGGCGCGCATCCCACGCCCGACGGCTACGGCTGTTTTTCCCTTCCCCATACCATAATAAATTGAAATCTGACCTTGTCTCACGTTATCTTCACTCCTGTTTTTCTTGCTTAGACCATCTCGTCCGCGCCTTTTTCTTCTGCTTCGCGCTCTGCCTTTTTCGGCAGCTCGATTTTTGCAACAGAAACCTCATAAGCGACTCTTTCTTCTACCTCCTCGCCAATGCGTTTCTGATAAACTCTGCTCTGCATTCTGCCCCAGATATGAATATTGGCACCCACCTCCAGATTTGCGATATATCTGGCGTTTCTGCCCCAGGCAATGCAGGGAATATAATCCGATTTATTATAGGCACGGTTAACCGCTACCAGAATATCGGAAATTTCTCTTCCAAAAGGCGTTTTACGATAAATCGGGGGCTTACAGATAAAACCATTCAGATAAATCTGATTGATATTTTTTACCTCTTCCTCCTCCGGCAGGGAAATTTCCCTTGCGAAGATGGTCAGCACCAGACGATTTTTTTTACTGTTGTAGTTATTGTAGCTCCTTAACTGCCCGACAATATCCACTTTTGTCCCTACCTGCAATAAATTCATATCCATCAGCCGTTCGGAAACGGTGACGGGCAGGATATCCTCCTTATCACTGAGGCGTTCAGAAGAAATCTGGAATGTATAGAAACCTTCGCCATATACCTCATGACTAAAGACACAGCCTTTTACGATCTTACCGGCAATCAGAACAGTATTGTTTTCCGGCAATCCTTCCATTTGCATCTCTTTCTCCCCTTTGCTCTGCCAAGGATTTTTCCTTAGCAATGATCCTTTCAGTAAATCAGTTTATGCGGATAGACAGCCATTCAGACCTGCCAAAAAATCCGCAGTATGCGTTCACTGCTGTGTCTGATTTTTTCCGTTGCGGAAGATAAAGCCAATCTTCACGCAGTCAATGGCAACTACCATTGTATAATCCTTTGTTTTGTAAATCATGGGTGTACCGCTCTTTTTTACTACAACGGCATCTACTTTTTTCCCCTCAGTTGTCCAATAGCAAAGGAAGGTAAAATCTTCATCCTCTCTGACTGCCCATTCAAAATCGAGCAGAGGCTTGATGAAGAAATCCCCTTCGCAGCCGAAATAATCATTGATGCGTTTTCTCGTCTGCACAAAGTCTGCTACCGGTCCTTTTTCTTTTGCCATAGCTTCCTCCAAAATTACATAATACTCATTATTCTTATGGTACTTAGTTTTTCGCAAAATGTCAATAAGAACCTACATACGCTTACGCTAAGTCGAAATCAGGATTTCGACTTGTTTCGGCAGAAGAATAAATTGTGCGTTCCATCGGCAAACCTTGAAACGCATAATTTTCCTCGAGCGAGCAAAGCCCCCTCTGCGGATTCCGGTCGGGAAACAGGTTTCCTGAACCCTTCCTTATGATTTATTTCATACCGAGCAGGGGTTTGAGATATTTTCCCGTATAGGAAGCAGGCACCTGACAGATTTCCTCCGGTGTGCCGACTGCAACGATTGTACCGCCGCCGTCGCCACCCTCGGGGCCAAGGTCGATGATATAATCCGCCGTTTTAATCACATCCAGATTATGCTCAATGACAACAACCGTATTGCCGCCCTCGGTCAGCCGCTGCAAAATCTCAACCAGCTTATGCACATCCGCCGTATGCAGCCCTGTGGTCGGCTCATCGAGGATATAAACCGTTTTGCCGGTGCTTTTGCGGCTCAGCTCCGTTGCAAGCTTCACGCGCTGTGCTTCACCGCCGGAAAGCGTTGTGGAGGACTGTCCCAACTGCACATAGGAAAGCCCGACATCGTATAAGGTCTGTAATTTATTTTTGATGCGGGGGATATTTTCAAAGAACTGCAATGCTTCCTCTACGGTCATATCCAGCACATCGGAAATGGTTTTTCCTTTATATTTTACCTCTAAGGTTTCGCGATTGTAGCGTTTGCCGTGGCAGACCTCGCAGGGTACATAAATATCAGGCAGGAAGTGCATTTCAATCTTTACGATACCGTCACCACTGCACGCTTCACATCTGCCGCCCTTTACGTTAAAGCTGAATCTGCCCTTCTGATACCCTCTGACCTTTGCTTCTGTTGTCTGTGCGAAAACATCCCGAATCATATCAAACAGGCCTGTATAGGTTGCAGGGTTACTTCTGGGGGTGCGCCCGATGGGGGACTGGTCGATATTGATAACCTTATCCAGCTTTTCCAGACCAAGCATGGCTTCATGCCTGCCGGCTCTGGTTTTGGCTCTGTTCAGTTCCTTTGCCAGACGTTTATAGAGAATCTCATTGATAAGGGAGCTTTTGCCGCTGCCGCTGACACCAGTCACGCAGGTAAACACACCAAGCGGAATTTCCACATCAATGTTTTTCAGATTATTTTCCGCCGCGCCCTTGATGACTAATTTATGATCCGGTACAAAGGGTCTGCG
>JBNMGO010000298.1:0-2415 GCA_050872285.1 Anaerotignum sp. | reverse complement strand
GAATACGTCATAGCTGTAGAATTCGAATTTTGCACATGGTATGATGATAATTTTGAGGTCAGCAGGAGGTTCAATAATGGAGAACAAATTCAAAGTGGTATCGAAATACAAACCGACAGGTGACCAGCCGCAGGCGATTGAAAAAATTGCCGAGGGCTTTCAGAAGGGCTTGAAATTCCAGACCCTGCTTGGGGTTACGGGTTCGGGCAAAACCTTTACCATGGCAAATATTATTGAGAAAATCCAGAAGCCGAACCTGGTCATCGCGCATAATAAAACCCTTGCGGCACAGCTTTATAACGAGCTGAAGGAGTTTTTCCCCGAAAATGCGGTGGAATATTTCGTCAGCTATTATGATTATTATCAGCCCGAGGCGTATGTGCCGAGTACGGATACCTATATCGAAAAGGATTCCTCTGTCAATGATGAGATTGATAAGCTGCGCCACTCCGCAACGGCGGCACTGGTGGAGCGTGAGGATGTTATTGTTGTTGCCAGCGTTTCCTGTATTTATGGTTTGGGTGACCCCGAGGAATATTATGGCATGATGCTTTCCCTGCGCCCCGGCATGGAAAAGGACAGGGACGAAGCCCTGCGCGCTCTGGTGGAAATGCAGTATGACCGCAATGATATGAATTTTGAACGCGGTACGTTTCGTGTCCGCGGAGATGTAGTCGAAATTTTCCCGATTGGCTCTTCGGAGCACGCCATCCGCGTGGAATTTTTCGGGGACGAAATTGACCGCATTACGGAAATAGATGTGCTGACGGGCGAAATCATCGGGACAAGAAACCATATCTCAATTTTCCCTGCGTCACATTATGTCACAGCACCCGATAAAATGCAGCTTGCCATTCAGCGGATTGAAAAGGAACTGGAGGAACGCCTGGCGGAGCTCAAACGGGAGGACAAGCTTCTGGAGGCACAGCGTTTGGGGCAGCGCACGAATTATGATTTGGAAATGCTGAAGGAAATGGGCTTCTGTACGGGCATCGAAAACTATTCCCGTCACCTGTCCCTGCGCGAAGCGGGCAGCACACCCTTTACGTTGATTGACTTCTTCCCCGATGATTTCCTTATCATTGCGGATGAATCGCACGTTGCCATTCCGCAGATTCGTGGGATGTATGAGGGTGACCGTTCCCGAAAGACAACCCTGGTGGACTATGGCTTCCGTCTGCCGTCCGCGCTGGATAACCGTCCGCTCAAATTTGCGGAATTTGAAAGCAAAATCAATCAGCTTCTGTTCGTTTCCGCAACGCCTTCTGTGTATGAAAAGGAACATTCTCAGCAGACGGCAGAACAGATTATTCGCCCGACAGGCTTGTTGGACCCCGAAATTTCCGTCCGCCCGATTCATGGGCAGATTGATGACTTGCTTGCTGAGGTCAGAAAGACTACAGAAGCAGGTGATAAGGTTCTTGTCACAACCCTGACGAAAAAAATGGCGGAACGCCTGACGGATTACTTGCGTGAAGCAGGGGTGCGCGTGCGCTATCTCCATTCGGATATTGATACACTGGAGCGTCTGGAAATCATTCGCGATCTGCGTATGGATGTGTTTGATGTGCTTGTCGGCATCAACCTTCTGCGTGAAGGTCTGGATATCCCCGAGGTCAGTCTGGTTGCCATTCTGGATGCGGATAAGGAGGGTTTCCTCCGTTCCGAAACCTCGCTCATTCAGACCATCGGGCGCGCGGCGCGAAATGCCAAGGGGCGCGTCATTATGTATGCCGATGTCATGACGGAGAGCATGGACAGAGCGATTACGGAAACCAACCGCCGCCGTTCCATTCAGCAGGCGTATAATGAGGAGCATGGCATCATTCCGCAGACCATCCAGAAAAAGGTGCATGATGTCATCCAGATTACGAAAACCGCAACGGAAAAACAGAAATTCGGTCTGGAAAAGGACCCCGAATCCATGAGCGAAAAGGAATTGAAGCAGCTGATTGCAAAGCTGGATAAGGAAATGAAGCATGCCGCACTGGAACTGCAGTTTGAACGTGCGGCAGAATTAAGAGATAAAATTTTGGAAATCAAGAAATTATTGTAAGACCTTGGGCAATCCTCTGAAAAAAGGAAAGCCTGAGAAAAGGAGAAACTATGAAGGATAAGATTGTAATAAAGGGTGCGAGAGAGCATAACCTGAAAAATGTTGACCTCACCATCCCCAGAGACCAACTTGTTGTCTTTACAGGGGTGAGCGGCAGCGGCAAAAGCTCTCTTGCTTTCGATACGATTTATGCAGAGGGGCAGAGACGCTATGTGGAGTCTCTCTCTTCTTATGCAAGGCAGTTTCTGGGGCAGATGGAAAAGCCGGATGTAGACCTCATCGAGGGGCTTTCTCCTGCCATCTCCATCGACCAAAAAACGACGAGTCATAACCCCCGTTCCACCGTCGGTACGGTAACG
>JBNMGO010000145.1:0-4266 GCA_050872285.1 Anaerotignum sp. | reverse complement strand
GGCGAAACGCTGACGGTGGAAAATATCATTCGTGGGCTGATTATCCCTTCCGGCAATGACTCCGCAAACGTGGTTGCGGCGGCTGTTGCGAAAAAGGCAGAGGATGATGAAAACATGACCTTCGGCAAATGCGAGGTTGTTTTCACAGACCTGATGAATAAAAAAGCAGAAGAGCTGGGCGCAACCAACAGCCATTTTGCAAACGCACACGGCTACCATTCCGATGACCATTACACCTGCGCGCATGACCTTGCACTGATTGGCAGAGCGTTCATGGAAAATAAAACCCTTGCAGAAATTGCGAAGGAAAAAAGCTATTCCGGCAACGGCGCAGAGGGCTTAGTCAAAGCGGATGACGATTCCGTAAAAACACAGGATTACGATTGGCGCAGCCATAACCTCCTGATTACGGATGGGGAATATAATTACCCCTATGCCGTCGGCATTAAGACAGGCTTTACCGATGAAGCAGGCGACTGCGTGACAGCGGCGGCAGAAAAGAACGGCGAGGAACTGATTGCGGTTGTCTTCAAATCCGAAGACCCGAACCGTTGGCTGGATGCGAAAAATCTCTTTGAATACGGCTATAACCAGTATGAAAAGGTAACGGTTGCAAAGGCAGAGGAAGCCATTGCGGATGCACCTCTGACAAAGCATAAAAAATCCGAAGGGGATACGGTTCCTGTTGTATTCCAGAAGGAGGTTACAGCAATCCTGCCGAAGGATACCGCAAAGGATATGAAGCTGACTGTTTCCTATAACGATACCTATGCGGTAACGGATAAGGAAGGCGCGGTTTCCCTGAAGGCTCCCATCGAAAAGGGCGCAGAAATCGGTACGGCAACGTATGAGGTGAAGGGCAAAACTGTTCTGGAAGCACCCGTTTACGCAGGCAGAGATGTTTCCAAGGGCACGATTTTCAGTGCAATCGGTGATTTCTTCAAGAATCTGTTTACGCTGAAAGGTTTGATTAAGCTTGTGATTGTTATCATCGTGATTGCGATTATCATCCTGATTATCAAATTTATCAACGGCAGAAGAAACAGACGCGGCTACAGCTTCGGTTCTCCGCGCCGCAACAGCAGTCTGAGCTTTGGCGGCGGACGCAGAAGACGCAGAGGCGGCAGAAGAAGATTCTGATAAATAAAAATTTATAAAGGCAAAAAGAAAAGGATAAGTTCCTCGGAAAAATGAGGACTTATCCTTTTTTGATATGTTTAATTTTCTTCCGGTTTCGGTTTTCTCGGCGGGCGAGGGCCTTCGTACTGATAATAGTCCGTTTTGATGCGCCCGTTGAACAGCTTGCGCTTTCTGTCTGCCTTTCTGCCGAAAAGGGATTCAAAATATTCCATGGAAGTGATGATATAGGTCGACCATGTGGGGTCGGTCTGCATGGTTGCGCCAAGCGCACGATACATATTTTCCACTTCCTTCAATTCGCCGATACGTTCCCCATAGGGCGGATTGGAAATCAGCACGCCATATTTCCCGGGTAATACAATCTCCTGCGAGGGCTTTACCTCAAAGGTGATGCAGTCATCCACGCCTGCAAGCTCCGCATTTGCCTTTGCCAGCTCAATCGCCGCAGGGTCAATATCACTGCCGTAAATTTCGGGCATAACATCATAATCAATCGCCTGATAGGCTTCTTTTCGCGCCTGTTTCCAACGCTCCTTGCCGATGCGCTCCCATTCTTCGGATGCAAATTTGCGGTTCAAGCCGGGGGCAATGTTGCGCGCAAGCATGGCGGCTTCAATGGGAATCGTCCCCGAACCGCAGAAGGGGTCTAAGAGGATACGATCCTTCCGCCAGTAGCTTAACTGCACCATGGCGGACGCAAGGGATTCCTTCAAAGGGGCATCCAATGCACTCGCGCGATAGCCGCGCATGTGTAAGCCGCTGCCGCTGGTGTCAATCGCAAGGGTGACAACATCTTTTAAAATGCCGACCTGAATGGTATAGGATGCGCCTGTTTCGTCAAACCAGTCTGTTTTATATTTTTCCTTCAGCTTTTCCACGCCATCCTTTTTTACGATAGCATGACAGTCCGAAACGCTGAACAGGGTGGATTTTACGGATTTCCCCACAACGGTAAATTTCCCGTCCTCGGGAATCCCATCCCCTCAGGGCAGTGCCTTTGTCTGGTCGAAAAGTTCCGTAAAGGTAACGGCGGTAAAGGTACCCATTTTCACCCAGACGCGCCCGGCACAGCGCAGCCAGAGGTTTGCCTTTACGATATCCGCTTCGTCCCACGTAAATTCAACCTTGCCATCTGAGGTTTTGATATTCTGAAAACCGAGAGCCTGACACTCTCTTTTGACTACGGCTTCTAAGCCAAAGGTGGTTGTTGCAATCAGATTGATGCTCATTTGTTCTCTCCCATCTTTTTTCTGTAACGATATGATTTCCTAAGGAACAGTCTATCATTTTTCCTGCCAAAAGAAAAGGCTAATCGGCAGATTTCCTGCGGCTTATCTGCCAAAGCCGAACAGCTGAATCAGAATCAGCCAGGAAAGCCCGTAATAGGAAATGACTGCGACTAAATCATTTACGGTTGTAATCAGCGGACCGGATGCAACGGCAGGGTCAACGCCGATTTTGCGGAAGAAAAGGGGAATCAGCGTGCCGGATAAGGAAGAAGCCAGCATAGCCAGAATCATGGCGAAGCCAAGGCAGGCGGAAACCGCAAAGGCAAACAGCAGCGTATTTCCCATCCAGAACAGATAACAGCCGATGCAAAGGAAGGAGAGAATTCCCAGAATCAGCCCGTTCAGAAGACCGACGCGCAGCTCCTTCCACACCAGAGCGGCTTTCTCTCTTTTCCCGATGTTCGCATCCATCAGTACGCGGATGGCAACCGCAAGAGACTGCGTGCCGACATTTCCAGCCATATCCAGAATCAGGGACTGGAAGCACATGATGACAGGCAGCTGCGCCACGATGGATTCAAACATTGCCACCGTTGCGGAAACGCCCATGCCGAGAATCAGCAGCACCATCAGCCACGGCAGACGCTTCTGCACACTCTGCCAGACGGGTTCCGCCAAATCATTTTCCGCCGCCATGCAGTCGGCTTCTCTGAAATTTTCTTCCTGTACGGGGATAAAATCTTTCCATTCGATTGTGTTGATTGTGTTGATTGTGTTCCCTTCGATTGCGTTACATTTTTTCATTGTCCATACCTCCTCTGCATAAATTGCACGGAGCGTATTTCGTTTTTCCTGAAAAAGGGCATAAAAATACCATTGTCACGAGAAACAAAACACACTGCGCGTTCTTTCCTACGTTTGCAGTGTTGCGTTGAAACAGACAATGGCACGCTTATATTGGCATTAAAATAAAATCAGCACACAGACAGCTGCTTGCTGTAGTTTTCCTGACAACATAAGAATACCGTATCATCTGTAGATATACAACAACTGTCCATGTCCTCACCTCACGTTCATAAAAAAAGTCTCAAAACACATCAATTATACTGTGCGAAATGGAAGATTGCAAGTATTTTTTTCGGAAATTCAAAAAATGTTCACATTTCTCTGTTTCCTGATAGGAATCAGAACGGCGAAAAACAGAGGTTTTTTCCGCATTTTTTGTAAATTTTGCCGTCACCCCTTGAAGAAAGCACAAAAAAAGGGTATCATAGAAAGGATTGAAAAATTCTGATAAAGTGAGGAAAATTATGTACAAAGTATTGAAAAAATGCGGCAGAGCAAAGCGTGCCGAATTCCATACCCCTCATGGCGTAATCCAGACACCCGTCTTTATGAATGTCGGCACAGCCGGCGCGATTAAAGGGGCTGTTTCCACAGAGGATCTGGAACAGCTGAAATGTCAGGTGGAGCTTTCCAATACCTATCACCTGCATCTGCGCCCCGGGGATAAGCTGATTAAGGAAATGGGCGGTCTGCATAAATTTATGGTCTGGGATAAGCCGATTCTGACCGATTCTGGCGGCTTTCAGGTGTTCTCCCTTGGGCTTCTGCGAAAAATCAAGGAGGAGGGCGTTTATTTCAGCTCCCATATTGACGGCAGAAAGATTTTCATGGGCCCCGAGGAAAGCATGCAGATTCAGTCCAATTTGGGTTCCACGATTGCAATGGCGTTTGATGAATGTATCGGTCTGCCTGCGGAACGCCCCTATGTAGAGGCATCCGTTGCCAGAACAACCCGTTGGCTGGAACGCTGCAAGAAGGAAATGCACCGTCTGAATCAGCTGGAGGATACCGTTAATCCCAAGCAGATGCTGTTCGGCATCAATCAGGGCGC
>JBNMGO010000174.1:0-3867 GCA_050872285.1 Anaerotignum sp. | reverse complement strand
CCCCAGCGCGAGCGACGGCGGCACACTGCTGACGGTCGGCGGCGTTTCGATTATCTTCCTTGCGCTCTGCCAGACCTCTACGGGGATTTTGCAGGGGATTGGGCATATTAAGGTGCCTGTGGTCGGCGCAATTCTGGGCGCTGTGACAAAGGTGATTCTGAACGTCATCCTGATTCGGATTCCTTCCATCAACGTTTTGGGGGCGGTGCTTTCCACAACGGGCTGCTATCTGGTTGCAGGTGTTTTTGACGTAATCATGCTGAGCAGACTGACGGGAACGAAATTCGACATCATGGGCAGCTTCCTCAAGCCGATTATCGGCTCTGCTGCCATGGCGGCGGCGACGATTGGCAGCTATCATGTCTTCTATCAGCTGCTGCACAGCAATACCATCGCGACGCTGCTTGCAATCTGCATTGCGGTTGCGGTGTATGGTCTGGTGATGCTGCTGATTAAGGGCATCGTGGAAGAGGATTTGCAGACCGTGCCGGGCGGCGGCAAGCTGATTCGCGTTTGCAGACGGCTGCATTTGTTATAAAAATAATTCCACCGAATGACTTTGCGGAGTGGTTCGGTGGATTTTTTTGCAAAAGGGATTTTTTTGGATACATTTTGAAAAAATATAAAATTTGTTGTTGACAGAAAGAATATCCTGTGGTAATATGTAAAAGTCGCTGAACGAAAGCGGTAAAAAATATCGAGGCGTGGCTCAGCTTGGTAGAGCGCTACATTAGGGATGTAGAGGTCGCAGGTTCAAATCCTGTCGCCTCGATTTTATAAAGAAATCTCCTTCGGATGCTTCCGAACAGAGAAAAAAGAATTGACAGGAATCCAATCCTGTGGTATCATGATTAAGCCGCTGAAAAAGCGGTAGGAATATCGAGGCGTGGCTCAGCTTGGTAGAGCGCTACATTAGGGATGTAGAGGTCGCAGGTTCAAATCCTGTCGCCTCGATTGCAGTTTAAGAGACGAATATGATTCGTCTCTTTTTTCATTTACATGGAAATAGAAGTGGGTTAAAATAAAAAGAGAACAGATACAATGATAAAACAGGAGAGCGAAGGGCGTTATTGATTGCGATAGAAAGGGAGTGCATCGTATGAGCGAAAGAGAAATGGCAGCAAGCTTATTGGAAAAAGTGCCTGATTACAAGATGGGCTATGTTTTGGCATACCTGCAGGGGATTACAGCGGACGAGGCTGCGGATGATGCTTTTTGCGAAAGAATGTATGAAAATTATCTGAATGACCCTGATCCGGAGAAGGATGTTACCTATTCCTTAGAGGAGTGCAAAAAGGAATGGGGGCTTGATTGATGTACAGAATCATCATCAAAAAGAGAGCGAAGAAATTCATTGATAAGCTGCCCAGGCAGGAGAAGATTCGCCTTGTAACCGCGATTGAACGATTACCAAACGGCAGCGACATCAAGAAAATGAAAGGACATAAGGATTTGATGCGCCTGCGTGTGGGCGAGTATCGTGTGGTCTACACGGTGGACAACGGAGCATTGGTTGTATTGGTGATTGATGCGGGAAATCGGGGAGAAATTTACAACAGATATTAAAAGGGTGCTGTAAAAATTCTGATTGCAGGGAATTTATTTACATGATACAATAAAAAAGCAGCTTTGCGGCTGCGTGATTGACAGCTTAAGAGATGAATTTTCATTCGTCTCTTTTTCATATTTATCAGAAATTCAGAAATGAAAAATCGGCACGGCTTACGGAGGTGAACCGTTTATGACCGACCAGAACGAGGCACGATTGGTCAAGAGGGCGAAGCAGGGGGACATGCACGCCTTTGAGGAACTCATTTTACAGCATGAAAAAATCGTTTATAACGTGGCGCTGCGCATGATGAACCACAGCGAGGATGCGAAGGATATCTCGCAGGAGGTATTTCTGAAGGCGTATCGGAATATCGGCAATTTTGACGAGCGGTCGCAGTTTTCCACATGGATTTATCGCATTACGGCGAACACCTGCATTGACGAGATGCGAAAGCGCATGGGCAGGCAGAGCTTTTCTCTGGAGGAAGAACTGGAAAACGAGGAAGGCAGCATGCAGCGGCAGGTTGCGGACGAAGGCGAAACGCCGGAGGAAAGCATGCTCCGCGCGGAACAGAAAAGCGAGATTTTACAGGCGTTGGAGAGCCTTTCGCCAGAGCATAAGGCGGCGGTCATCCTGCGCGATATCAAGGGGCTTTCCTACGAGGAAATCGCGGAAATTCTGGAATTGACACTGGGGACGGTGAAAAGCCGCATTTCGCGTGGGCGAAATCAATTAAAGCAGGAAATTTTGAAATTACGGGAACAAGATGAGACTTTTGTTCGTCATAAGAGAGGAAAGGAGGGAAGGCAATGAATTGTGATACCGTAAAAGAACTGCTCTGGGCGTATCTGGAAAACGAAACCACGGCAGAGGAAACAGCTAAAATCGAAACGCATCTGGAAGGCTGTGCGGCTTGCAGAGAAGAACTGGCGCAGCAGAAGGAACTCAAAAACGCTTTGGCGAGCCTTCCTGACGAGGAACTCCCCGAAGGCTATCATACAGAGCTGATGCAGAAATTACAGGCAGAAAACAAGGTTGTGCCTTTCCCCGTGAAGAAGAAAACGAGAGGATGGAAGCAGCTGAGCATGATTGCGGCGGCGGTGCTTGTGGTTGTGGCGGCAGGCGGCATGAAGGGCATGCTGGAAATGCGGCAGAACCAGAACGAAACCGTAGAGCGGATTCTGTTTGAGGATACAGAGCTGACAGCGGATACGAGCGAAAAAGCGGCGGAACAGACTGCGGCGGATACGGCGGAACAGGCTGCGGAACACGCCGATGCCGGGAAGGATGCAACGGTTTCCGAGCAGGGAACAAAGAAGGCGAAGTCCCCCGTTTCGCAGAAAACAGCACCGAAGGAAACGGCAAAAGCTTCTCAGCCGGTGGAATCGGCTATGCCGAAAACGTCTTTTTATGCAAACGAAGCAGAGGATGCGGCGGAAAATGACGGGGTGATGCTCAGCGGCACACGCTCTGCGGACAGCAATACGGCGGACAGCATGACCTTACAGGTGGCGGAAAAAGCGGCGGCTTTGCAGGCAATTCGCGAAAGCATAGAGACCTTTGGCGGCTATGAGGAAAGCGCGGCGGAGGACGTGATTCAGGCGGTCATTCCTGCAATCAATTATGCGGATTTTCTGGAACAGGTCGGCAAGCTGGGCGAAATACAGGAGCTTTTTCAGAATGAGGAGGACGGCGCACCGCGCACGATTCGCATTTCGGTTACGGAAAAATAAAGAGGAACACGGTGAATTTCTACGGGAACAGCCGTGTTCTTTTTTGTTGAAATTTTCTCGAAAACAGAATAATTTGATTTCTTTTGTAAAAAATAGCTTGACAAGTCTCTGACAAACGCATATACTTGTCTCGTAAATTGAATAGAATCTTCAGGGCAGGGTGAAAGTCCCTACCGGTGGTAAAGCCCACGAGCCGCAAGGCATGATTCGGTGAAACTCCGAAGCCGACAGTATAGTCTGGATGAAAGAAGATAGATGAACGCAGGGAAAGTATTTCTTTTCTGTGTCTTTTTGAGATATCTGCTCTGGATTGTTTTTGAACATTCCGGAGCTTTTCTTTTTTTAGGCGCAGGAGCTCTTTTTGGCGTGTGTTTCTGATGCTCTGAACGATTCGGTTCGGAGCATTTTTATTTGGAATTTTCTGAAAGCAATATGGGGGGATTCGATGAATGATTTGGAATATATGAAGCTGGCACTGACGCTTGCAAAAAACGGGCTTGGATGGACGGCACCGAACCCGATGGTCGGGGCGGTGCTTGTGAAGGACGGCGAAATCATCGGGCAGGGGTGGCATGAAAAATG
>JBNMGO010000034.1:0-8629 GCA_050872285.1 Anaerotignum sp. | reverse complement strand
GCTATGCCGATATCATTGCCATGCGTCACCCTAATGAGGGCGCACCCATGATTGCATCCATGCGTTCCCCCGTTCCTATCATCAATGCCGGGGACGGCGGACACAACCACCCCACACAAACACTGGCTGACCTTCTGACCATTCAGCGCGAAAAGGGTACCTTTGAAAATCTGACCATCGGCATGTGCGGTGACCTGAAATTCGGCAGAACCGTACATTCTCTGATTCATGCCATGAGCCGCTACAAGGGCGTAAAATTTATCCTGATTTCCCCCGAGGAACTGAAGATTCCTGAGTACATCATTCAGGAATTAGACCATGCAGGCATCCCCTATGAGGAAACCACCAGTCTGGAAAACGCCATGCCTTCTCTGGATATCCTCTATATGACAAGAGTACAGCAGGAACGTTTCTTCAATGAAGCGGACTATATCCGTCTGAAGGACAGCTATATCCTCAACATGGATAAGCTGGCAACCGCAAAGAAGGATCTTTGCATCATGCACCCCCTGCCCCGTGTCAATGAAATTTCCGTTGCAGTGGATGATGACCCCAGAGCCTGCTATTTCAAGCAGGTCTTAAACGGCAAATATATCCGTATGGCTTTGATTCTGAAATTACTGGAGGTGGCGTAAATGATGAAGGTAACCGCAGTCAGCAACGGTGTGGTCATTGACCATATCACAGCCGGCAAATGTATGAAGCTGTATCAGTTTCTGGATTTGGACCGTGTTGATGCAACCATCGCGCTGATTAAAAATGCGCCCAGTCAGAAAATGGGCAAAAAGGATATCATTAAAATTGATACCGAGCTGGAACTGGATCTGGATGCTTTGGGCTATATCGACCCCAATGTAACCATCAATATCGTAAAGGACGGCGTTTGCGTGAAAAAGGTACATCCGCAGCTGCCCGAACGACTGACGAATATCATTCAGTGCAAAAACCCTCGCTGCATCACCTCTGTGGAGCAGGAGATTCCCCATATCTTCAAGCTGACAGACAGAGAGAAAGGCGAATATCGCTGCATTTACTGCGAATCCAAGGCAAAAAATTAACCTAAGTCTGGTATAAAAATAATCAAGGGTATCGACACAGTCGATACCCTTTTTCTCATTCTTCCGTTTTATTCTGTTCCTTTTGCAGCTTATTTCGCTGAATCCCATAAATCACCAATAAAATAATCCCCAGAAATCGACCGCCTCTCCCAAGCAGCAGAAAGACAACAGGCAGAATCATTCCCTTCCACCATTCCTCTTTTTTGGCAAGCCGCCATTCCAGACAGCAGATTGCGACATATATCAGAAGCGTCACCAGAATGATTGCACATACATAAAGTGTACCGGACATCCGAAATGTATCAAACGTACTCATAAACCTCCCCCTTTCTGCCTTTTCTATCTCGAACATATCATATTTCCTCCGAAAAAGCAATCCCTTCCCTATCCTAGATTTCCCCCTTCCTGCATAAACTGTTATGAAAAACCCATAGGGAGCGTTTCCATGCAGAATCCGTATGTAAAATATCTGAAAACAAAAAACGGCTATTTTTATCTTTTTTATTATGAACACGGCAATATTTTCTGCCGCAGTTTTTCCCATGACGGGTGGACAGTGCCGCAGAAAATCGCAGAGAAAACCTCGCCCGTTTTTTCCGTCTGCCAATATGAGGCGGTGACCTATCTGCTCTATTCCGGCGGTGAGGGGCAGCTTTATCTGGCATCCTCCGCCGATTTTGCCAACTGGGAGCATCGCCCCCTGTTAAACGGCACCTATCCCACCGACCGCACAAAGTTCTTCCTTCTGCCAACCAAAGAAGCCTTTCACATCATTTATCATCTGCCGACAGAAGCAACGGGCGTGGATTCCCTTGTTTACAGCGTCTTTCGCAACGGGCAATGGGAAAAGCCCTATCAGATTGACCGCTTCATGCCGTTAAAGCAAACGCCATTTCTTGCCAGACGGCTAAGTGACGCACACATCATTCTATATTACCGCACGGGACGAAACATTCTCAGTGCAAGAGGAATGCTCTTAACCCCCTAGACCATCGGCAGTGTCACGCCGCTGATTCAGACTCCCTCCCCCTGCACAGACCTTTCTATCATCAACGATACCGAAAGAATCCACATTCTTTATATCGTCCGCAATATGTTCCGCACGCAGGTGGTCTATCAATATAAGCACACTGCCGCCATCAGCACACCGCGCATCCTCTGGGAAGATACGAACTGCGAAAACTGCCTTGCTTATCAGGAAAACGGCAAATTGATTCTCATGTGGACGGCAAACGGACAGCCGTTTCGCTGTGTTTCCGAAAACGGCGGTGCATCCTTCGGTGCGGTGGAGCGTTATATGGAAAAATTTCCTGCATACTGCATCAAGGGCGAGCTGCTGGGCGCAACAGAAACCGATTTGAACGCAGCAGAGTGCTACGGCAACGGTCAGCATGGCTTCCTGCCTGCGGTTTTCACCCCCTCGCCCCTGCCCGAAGCGCCAAAGGCGGCAAAGAAGGCGGAAGAAGAGGACTATTCCAAGGCATACACCGCGTTGCAGGCATCCCACAAAAAGCAGATGGAGGAATTTTCCGTTCTTCTGGAGCAGAGAAGTGATGAAATTGCTGCCGTCAATGTCCGTTGGAAGGCACAGCTCGAAAAAATGGAGCAGGAGCTTTCTGCCCTCCGCAGAGAAAATGAACGGCTGCGGCAGCCCTCCCTTCCGGCACAGACATCAGAACCCACCGAGGAATCCTGATTTTCTGCATACAAAAAGCCCTCACTACGGATTTTCTCGTAGTCGAAGGCTTTTTCTCTTTTTATTCGGGTGCGGTTTCGTCCTGCTGTACCCTTCTCTGAATCTCTCCTGCAAAATCCTCCACGGCAAAGGCATCCGTGCAGAAGGTATCGGCATCCGTAATCACTGCGCCGACCCTCGCCATATCCTCCATATTCACGCGCTGAATCTCCGCCGTATTGGAAGAACAGCAATCCTCGATAATAAGAATATTATAATCCAGGGAAAGCCCGTCATAGCAGGAGGTGCGGATGCAGTTCGGGGTGGTTGTCCCTGTCAGGATAACGGTTTTCACGCCCAGACGGCGCAGAATCAGATCCAGTTCTGTCTGGAAAAAGGCGGAAAAACGAGGCTTCACAATCGTATAATCCCCTTTCTGCGGCGTAAATTCCGCAGGCACTTCAATCGATAACGCACCTGTGCTGTTGGGCGCAAGGTAACGGTTGCCGCCAAGCCAGCTGTCATAGCGCGTAAATTCCACATCACTGCCGTTTCTGCGATAAATGCGGTTCACAAAGAATACGGGAATTCCTCTCTCCCTTGCCTTGCGGATCACCTTGCCGCAGGCAGGCACGCTTGCCGCCGCCTCCTTGATGCAAAGGGGGGATTCCTTGCTGATAAACGCATTTTCCATATCAATCACAACCAGAGCTGTTGTTTTCCAATCCATATTTGTTTCTCCTTTCTTGCCTTTCATTGCCTTTTCAGAAATACTACCATATTTTTCTCGCTTCGGCTACCCCTTCTTTTTTTCTGAGAAATGCACCATTTGTCCCCTTCGCAATATATTGAAAGTATCAAACTCTGCAAGGGAGGTCATTTCCATGAACCCCATTGTTTCTCTGGAGGATGTCAGCCTCCGCTACCACAGCATCAGCGGAGAAACCTCTGCGGTGTCCCATCTGAACCTTTCCGTCCAAGCGGGCGAATTTATATCCATTGTCGGGCCTTCGGGCTGCGGTAAATCCACGATTCTTTCCATGCTGGCAGGACAGCTTGCCCCCTCCGAAGGGAAGATTCATGTCGGCGGCACGATTGGCTATATGCTCCAGAAGGATTATCTCCTGCAATGGCGAAGCATCCGTTCCAATGCCCTGCTCGGTCTGGAAATCCAGAAAAAGCTGAACCCGGAAAACATCGCCTATGTTGATACCCTGCTTGCGCAATATGGTCTTGCTGATTTCAAAAACAGTCTGCCCTATCAGCTTTCGGGCGGCATGCGCCAACGTGCGGCACTCATTCGTACCCTTGCCGTCCGCCCCGATATTCTCCTTCTGGATGAACCATTTTCCGCGCTGGATTACCAGACAAGGCTTTCCGTTTCGGATGAAATCGGCACAATTATCCGCGAGGAAGGCAAAACCGCCATCCTCGTCACGCACGATATTTCCGAAGCCATCAGCCTTTCCGACCGCGTGGTGGTGCTCTCCAAACGTCCGGCAAGCGTAAAAAAAATCTTCCCGATTACGTTTTCCATCGAAAACCACACCCCCATGCAGGCAAGAGAAGCGCCCGAATTTAAGGATTATTTCAATGCCATCTGGAAGGAGTTGGATGTTCATGTCTCATGAAAAAGCACACATTTCCAAGGAACAGGCAGCATATCTGAGCCGCACGCAAAAAAGGAAAGCCGCTGTCGGGCTTTTACAGGTACTGCTGCTTGTTCTGTTTTTCCTTCTCTGGGAAATTGCCGCAGACTGCGGTTGGATTGACCCCTTCCTCTTCAGCCAGCCGACAGAATTATTCACCACAGCCGTAAAAATGATACGGGACGGCTCTCTTTTCCTGCATATCGGCACAACCCTCTGGGAAACGGTGGTCGGCTTTCTTCTGGGAACGCTGCTCGGCACGCTGACGGCAGTGCTGCTCTGGTGGAACCGCTTTATCTCCGATGTGGCAGAGCCGTATCTTGTTATCCTCAATTCTCTGCCGAAAACCGCCCTCGCCCCCATCATCATCGTCTGGTTCGGGAATAATCAATCCTCTATCATCATCGTTGCCCTGCTGACTTCGATTGTCGTGACGATTCTTTCCGTCCTGAACGGCTTTTTGCAGGTAGATGAAGACCAGATTAAGCCGATTCGCATTTTCGGCGGCACAAAACGGCAGGTGCTCACGAAAGTGGTTTTCCCTGCAAATATCCCCTGTATCCTCAATGCGCTGAAAATCAATGTCGGTCTTTCCTTTGTCGGGGTCATTGTCGGGGAATTTCTCGTCGCACAGGATGGCTTAGGCTTCCTGATTGTCTATTCCTCGCAGACCTTCGCCATGCGCGTGGTGCTGCTTTCGGTTGTCATTCTGGCAATCCTTTCCGCGCTGATGTATCGTGCCATTTCCCTTCTGGAAAAGCAGTTCCATAAATGGCAGGGATAAAAAAATTCGGTAAAGAAACATACTACACCTTTTCTTTACCGATTTTTCTTTTTATTATTGAGGTACACCTAAGCGCAGTCTTCCTTTTCGCAATAGCGTTCCAGCGCGGCAATTAGCTTTTCCCAAGCCAAGGGCTTCGGCAGATATGCCGTCATGCCTGCCGCCTCAATTTTTCCGATATCCTCCGGGAAAATGCTTGCCGTAACCGCAAAAATCGGAATCCGCTTGGCATCCGCGCGATTCAGACTGCGGATACATTTAGTCGCGGTCAGCCCGTCCATCTCCGGCATCATCACATCCATCAGAATCACATCAAAGCTGTCCTCTGGTGCATTTTTGAAAAGCTCCAACGCGACCTTCCCGTTTTCCGCCTTCGTAACAACCGCGCCTGCCTCCGTCAGCATATATTCCGCAATCTCAAGATTCAGCGCATTATCATCCGCCAGAAGAATATGTACACCGGAAAGGTTTCGCGTTTCTTTCCGCTGTTCCGCTTTTTTCGGTTTTTCAAACGGAAAATCCAGAGTAAACGCAGTACCCTTGTGCAGTTGGCTTTCCACGCGGATAGTGCCGCCCATGCGGTCAACCAAACCCTTTACGATTGCCATGCCCAGACCGCTGCCTTGATATTTCGTGCGTGCGTTTTCCTTTTCCTGCGTAAAAGGTTCAAACAGCTGTGTATCAATGAATTCCTGCGACATTCCCTCGCCCGTGTCGCTGATTCTGATTTGTAGCACTGCCTGCTCCTCCGTTTCGCGTAAAAGTGTGATTTCGGTCGCAACCGAGCCGCCTGCCTGCGTATAACGAATGGCATTGCTGTAAAGGTTAGAAAGAATTTTCTTAATATGATAGGGACTGCCGATGAGCTCCTGCTCACATGCCGCCTGCGCGGTAAAGGAAAATTCCAGACCATGATCCGGAAAAAGAGTTCTGCTGTTTTCCATGGTTTCCCTGCAAAGCGCCGCAAACCGAAACGGAATCCGCTCCATCTGCACATTGCCGGACTGCATATCATTCATATCCAGCACATTATTCGCAAGGGAAAGCAGCGCCGATGCGGATTTTTCGATTTTCTCCACATTTTCAAGCACCTTCGCGGCATCCGCAGGATTACTTTTGATAATGCGCGCCATCCCCAGAATCCCGTTGATGGGCGTGCGGATATCGTGCGACATATTATGCAGAATCTGCGCTCTTGTCGCCGCAACCTTTCCTTCTGCCTCCAGCTTGGAAATCTCCCGTATTGCGTTTTTATTTTTCTGCTGTAAATGCCCGATGACGCCGATATTGGCAATAATCCCCAGCACGACAACAATCAGCTTATTTCTGTTGACAGGATCAAAAGAAAAGAAACTATGGTCTATGGAAAAAAAGAACATAGAATAAAGCAAGGTCAAGATGCCGCACAGCGTCCCCGCAATGTAGCCGCACTGCACCAGAACCGCCGATAAAGATACAAATAAAACAATATTGGGATTTGGAATGTTGAATTTATACACAACCGCGCACATCAAAAGCTGTATCGCGCACGCCAATACACATTCCTTCCCCCTGCTCAGGCTCTTTTTCATCTTCATTACCCCTTTTCAAATGTAAAAAGCTTTCTGCATAGGATTTTCGTTTTAAATTTTGTTACACACAATCTGCACCACAATATAGTACAATTATACTGTTTTTTTGCATAATTTTCCAGCAAATATTGTACTTTTTCAAAAACCTTCCCGCAATCTTAACGAATATTAAAAAATTTTATCAATTCTCCTGCAAGGAAAGCTTCCCCTCCTGCCAAACGCCGTAAACCTCCTCCAGAAGCGTAAACGGCTGTGCCCCGCGGAAGATTTCCGTCATTTTCTTTTCAAAGCTATCCGCCGCGTCTGTTTCCACCAGAACAATGAATTCCACCTGTTCGGTATAAATCGTATCGAACAATTCATGCCCATCCTGCAAAATTTCATACTGCACCTTCCCCGAATCGGGATATGCCGCCAGAACGGAATATTTCCGATAGAGCACCAATTCCGCAATGCCTGCCGCAAGCAGTCCCTCCTTCGCAGAATGGCCATACGCGCGCACCAGACCGCCCGTCCCCAAAAGCGTGCCGCCAAAATAACGCGTCACCACAATCGCCGTATCCTTGATATCCTCGCCCTTCAGCACACTTAATACCGGCATCCCTGCTGTCCCCTGCGGTTCGCCGTCGTCGCTGAAACGCTGTAATTCGTTTCTCTCCCCAATCTGATACGCGAACACATTATGCGTCGCATTCCAGTATTTCTTTTTCATTTCCTCGATGAACGCCTTCGCTTCATCCTCTGTTTTCACAGGGCGCACCGTTGCGATAAAGCGTGATTTCTTCTCCACAATCTCCGCCTCCGCCTGCGTCAGTATGGTTTTATATTTTTTCAGCATAAAGTCACCTTTTTTTCTGTCATTTTTTCTTTTATTTTAACATATTTCCCTGTCCGCACTCAAGTCCGCTTTTGTATGGAATTTTGTTTTTCTGTCCATCCTAAGTCTATCGAAAGGAGAGGATATCATGTTTGGACGAGAATACAGAGATTTGGCAGATCTGCTGTTAAACAACGAGCGCGCAAAGCATTTTTACAAAAACCTGCCGCAGGATATACAGCAGATTCTCACCGAAAACGGCAGTGAAATCCGCACCATGACCGCCCTGCGGCATTTCGCCAAAACCGCACCGAAAACAGACGATTAACGAAAAAAGCGGCTGACCGAGGTTTCCTCGGCTCGCCGCCTTTTTCTTGGTTTTTAGGAAAATTATTTTTTATCAAAGCCCATCAGCTTTGCGCAGTTGTTATAGAAAACATCCTTCATCTGTTCTTCCGTCAGACCGCTTGTCATCACCTTCATGGCCTCAACTGCCGCAGGATGATAAGGTGCATCCGTGCCGAACATGATACGGTCGGAGCCGATTTCTTCGTAAGCCTCTCTGATTTTGGAGGGCATCGGCATGCCGCTCATTTCCAGATACAAATTGGGATAACGCTTTGCCATTTTCAGGGTAGCATCAATATATACCCCATGTCCATGCCCCATGTGAATCATGACAAGCTTCACATCGGGATGACGTTCTGCCAGAAGCGCAATGCTCCAGGGCAGAGAATAAGGAGGGTGTCCGCAGTGCATGAAAACGGGAATATTCAAATCCTTTGCCGCCTCCATGATGGGGTCCATCAGCTCTGCATCTGCAACATAGGCATGCTTCAGAGGATTCGCTTTAATGCCCTTGAAGCCCTTATTCTGCACATAATCATAAATCATATCTACCGCCTTCTGCCCGTCATAGGGGTTGGGATATACCATCCCCACGAAACGGTCGGGGTATCTCTGCACCGCATCCAGACAGATTTCATTCGGCTGAGAGCAGAGCAGTGTTTTTTCAATATTGAATTCATCCATCTGTGTAATCAGCTGTTCCGCGTTAATGGAAAGCTTTGCCCAG
>JBNMGO010000407.1:0-1569 GCA_050872285.1 Anaerotignum sp. | reverse complement strand
TCTTAACTTTTATTTTATTTTTGTATGGTATACTGAAAGAAGAAAAAAGGAAATAAAAAAGGAAAGGAATTTACGGCGATGAAGCTTTTGATTGTTGAGGATGAAAAAACGCTTTGCGATACGATTGCGAAAAGCCTGCACCATGCAGGGTACGAGGTGGACTGCTGTTATGACGGGGCAGAGGCTTTGGAGTGTATTTCGGTGGAAAAATATGATTTGATTGTGTTGGATTTGAATCTGCCGCAGGTGGACGGGATGCAGATTCTGGAGGAACTGCGGAAAACGGACGAGGAAACGAAGGTGCTGATTTTGTCGGCGCGCAGTCAGGTTGCGGACAAGGTGGCAGGACTGGACGCAGGGGCGAATGATTATCTGGAAAAGCCGTTCCATTTGCAGGAGCTGGCGGCACGGGTGCGGAGCCTGACACGCAGGCAGTTTATTCAGCAGAGCACAGGGCTTCTCTGCGGCGGCATTTCCTTTGACACGCGGACGCGAGAGGTTCTGGTAAACGGAAAGGAGATTCGGCTGACGCGCAAGGAAAAGGGGATTCTGGAATATCTGCTGCTGCATCAGGGCAGACCCATCAGCCAGGAGGAATTGATGGAGCATGTCTGGGACGGGAGCGTGGATGCGTTCAGCAATTCCATTCGGGTGCATATTTCCGCTCTGCGCAAGAAGCTGAAGGCAGAGCTCAACTATGACCCGATTACGAACAAGGTCGGGGAAGGGTATCGGATTGGGGGAGAGCGGAAATGAAACGACTTTCCTTACAATGGAGACTGACGCTGATGACGGCGGTGCTGATTGCCGCCACCTGTATTTTTCTGAATCTGGCACTTTCCAGAACGGGGACATTTTACATGGACCGACTGGGGCAGGCCGTTTTTAACCGAGAGCCGCAGAATGATTTTATGATTTCCTTTGCAGGGGTGGAGGAGGAAAATCTGCCTGCGGATTTTGAAATTCAGATCAGCGATACGAAAAAGATTTTTACGCTGAGCAGCTGGGTGATTACGCTTCTGATTACGGCACTGAGCGGATGTATCACCTATTTTGTGAGCGGCTATGCGCTGAAACCGCTCAAGCAGTTTTCCGACCGAATTGCACAGGTGGAGGCGGAAAACCTGACGGCGTACCGGGCGGAGGAACAGCAGATTCCCGAATTTCAGACGCTGAACCATGCCTTTGAAACGATGGTGCGGCGGCTTTCGGATGCATTTTCCTCCTTACAGGAATTTAACGGCAATGCGGCGCATGAATTCCGCACGCCGCTGGCAATGATGCAGGCACAGCTGGAATTATACGAGGAAACGGCGCACCCCGACATGGACGCGGAAACGGCGGAATTGATTGCCATGCTGAAGGAGCGGACGGCGCGGCTTTCGGGACTGGTGAAAACGCTTCTGGAAATGAGCGAGATGAACACGATTGAACGGGCGGATGAGGTAGAACTGACGGCTCTGATTGAGGAGGTTCTGGCAGACCTTTCCCCTCTGGCGGAGAAGCGGCAGATTGCGCTTTTGCAGGAGGGGACGGACGAGCTTCTGCTGCAGGGGAGTGATATTCTGC
>JBNMGO010000262.1:0-2760 GCA_050872285.1 Anaerotignum sp. | reverse complement strand
CTTAGGGCATACCCCCTTCGGGCATGCAGGCGAACGCAAGCTGGATGAGCTTTGTAGGGATACGGGTGGCTTCGCGCATAATGTGCAGAGCCTGCGCGTGGTGGAACGTCTGGAAAAGGACGGACGCGGACTGAATCTGACCTGGGAGGTGCGGGACGGGATTCTGAACCACCGCACGAGCGGCTATCCCTCCACTTTGGAAGGAAAAATCGTGCAGCTTTCCGATAAGATTGCCTATACGAATCACGATATTGACGATGCCATTCGCGCAGGCATGCTCAAGCCGAAGGATATCCCGAGAGATATCGTTGCGCGCATCGGCACACGCTCGAGCAGCCGCATCAATGCCATGGTGCGCGATACCATTTTTCACAGCATGGGCATCAACGATATTCGCATGAGCGAGGAAATGCGGCAGACGCTAAAGGAGTTGCGCGCCTTCATGTTCCGCCATGTTTACGCCAGTGATATTGCGGTTGCGGAGCATAAAAAGGCGGAAAAAATCGTGGGGGATTTATTTGATTATTATCTGGAATATCCCGAGGAAATGTCCGCGGAATTTCAGGCACTGCTGGAGGACGGTGACCCTGTGCGGCAGGTGGTCTGCGATTATATCGCCTGCATGACGGATCGGTTTGCCGTTGCGAAGTATAAGGAACTTTTCATTCCGCAGGAATGGACAATTCTTTGAAAAAATAAAAATACAAGAGGAAAACGAACCAATTTTTGCAGGAACAATTCTTGCATTTTGCACATAGTTTGAAAAAGTCAAGGCTTTTTTGCAAAATTTTTGTTTATTTCTACAAAATGTATACAAGGAGAAGGATTTTTCTCAAGTATGTCGAATTTAGTATATAAAAGGGAGTGAAAGAACTTCCTTTTCGACTGTTATGGAAGGGGGAGTGATGCCATGAGATATCCGAGAGAGGTCGTGGATGAGGTGCGGCTGCAAAATGATATCGTAGAAGTCATCTCCCAGTATGTGCCGCTGAAGCAAAAGGGCAGCTCCTATTTTGGGCTTTGCCCGTTTCATAATGAAAAAACGGCATCCTTTTCCGTCAACAGCGAAAAGCAGTTTTATTACTGCTTCGGCTGCGGCGCGGCAGGAAATGTGTTTTCCTTTTTAATGGAGATGGAAAACTGCGATTTCCCCGAGGCGATGAAGCGTCTGGCGGAGCGGGCGCATATCACCCTGCCCGAGCCGGAAAAAAACGCGCAGGCAATCGCGGCGGAGCAGCTGAAAAAACGATTATTTGAAATGCACACCTTAGCAGGCAGGTTCTTTTATGAAGCCCTGCAAAAGGAGGAGGGGGCAGAGGCGCGTGCCTATCTGCAAAAGCGGCAGATGGACCCCCGTATGGCAAGAAAATTCGGCATAGGCTACTCTCCGAACAGCTATGATGCCCTTTTCAGGCACCTACAGGAAAAGGGGTTCAGCATTTCGGAGATTCTCAAAACCGGGCTTGTGCTGGAAAATAAGGACGGCAAGGGCTACCATGACCGATTCCGCGGCAGGCTGATGTTCCCCATTTTTGATGTGCAGGGGCGTGTGGTCGGCTTCGGCGGCAGGATACTTGCCAAGGGTGAGCCGAAATATCTCAATTCGCCCGAAACGATTCTGTTCAGCAAAAGCAGAAACCTCTATGGTCTGAATTTTGCAAAGCAGACAAGAAAACGAGAACTCATTCTGGTGGAGGGCTATATGGATATGCTTTCCATCTATCAGGCAGGGTTCCATAACGTAGTGGCATCGTTGGGAACGGCGTTTAATCAGGAGCATGCAAGAACCCTGAAACGGTTTGCGGATGATGTAATTCTCCTGTATGACAGCGATGAGGCAGGCACAAATGCCGCGCTTCGTGCCATTCCCGTTCTGGTGAAAAACGGCTTTCATGTGAAGGTCACGCAGGTGCCGGACGGAAAGGATCCCGATGAATTTATCAAGGCAAAGGGCGCAGCGGAATTTTCCAAGCTGTTGGTAAACGCTGTGCATTATATATCCTTTGAAATTGCCTGTATTCAGCGCAAATATAATCTCAAAAATCCCGAGCACAGGGTGCGCTTTGCCACAGAGGCGGCGGAAATCCTTGCAAAGCTGGACAGTGAGATTGAGCGCAATGTTTACCTCGGTGAGGTAAGCAGAGTGACAGGCGTGGAGGAGGAAGCCATCCGCAGTGAAATTCGGAAACTGGTGCAAAAAGAGGATGCGGCTTACCAGAGGGAAGCAGAAAAGCGGCAGCAGAATTTGAAGAATTACACGCCGGAGGGCAGAAGAAAGGATAAAGGGCTTCTGGAAGCCCAGAGAAGCTTGTTATATTATGCCGCCCAGCATCAGGGCATCTATGATACCCTCAAGGGGCTTCTGGAAAAGGATGATTTTACAGAGGAAATTTACTGGCGCACCTTCGGCGATATCGGGGACTTGTGGCAGAATGCAGGCCATGTGTTCCCAGCCGATCTGGTCAGCCGCTTTGAGGATGCAAAGGAACAGAAACAGGTGACAGAGATTTTTGCCGTGCAGCTGCCGACAGAAAACGGGGCAGATATGGAAAAAGCCATTAATGAACAGGTGAAGCGGCTGAAACGAACAAAAATCGACCATTTGACGGCAAACGCCACCAACGTTGAGGAAACTCAGCAGCTGGTGGATGCCAAGAGAAAACTGGATTCCCTGTATATTACCATTTGATATGGTTAGACTATAGGAACAGAGAGAAAGGAAGGATCATGTTGAAATCCGTCGAAGAAACAACATTATTG
>JBNMGO010000364.1:0-1911 GCA_050872285.1 Anaerotignum sp. | reverse complement strand
GGGCAGGATGGTTTTTATTGCCTTTGCGGAAAGCACAGCCAGTTCCGTAAAGAAATCCAATTCCCGCTTTGCGGCATCAGAGATAGCGACAGGACAGACCTCTTTTTTCGCCGCGGAAAGCAGAAAACGGTTTTCATCCGCAAGCACCAAATCCAGTAAGGCTTCGGAAAAGTTCACATTTTTCTCAAATAAAGCAGAGGTAAACGCACCATAAGCGCAGGTGAGCGTTTCCGCGTCGCTTTCCTCGCAGGCGCGCAGAAGCTCCTGCAAACGCTGCACAAGGGCATCCTCCAAAAGAGCACGGAATACTGTCAGTCCGTTTAATTTTCGGTTGTAAAGCTGATATAAATTTGTCTGCATCGGATTCATCCTTTCTTTTTCTTTTGTACCATAAAAATAATAGTAAAGTATAGCATGATATTGGACAAAAAACAATACAATACATGCAGAAAAAGAATCACAATATGAAATATCACAAAACATGAAGTTGTTTTGAAGAAGAAAGGAGCCTATAGATATTTATTTGCAAGTAAACCACTAGGGTTTGACAAAGCCGAGACCGCAAGGTAAAATCAGTATAAGGAATTTGTAAATCAAAGGAGTTAAAAGGATGAATTGGAAAAAAATAATAGCAATCGGATTGACGGGATGCTTTCTGCTCAGCGGCTGTGCCGAACAGCGGCAGAATGCACAGCAGATGCTTGAGGAAGGGGCGCAGGAGGACAGCTACGAATCCACAACCTTCGCCATGGATACGGTTATGACCTTCCATATTGTTGACCCCGATGGGGAAGAGCTCCTGATTGATGCGGAGCAGGAGGTCAAGCGTCTGGAAAAACTGTTTTCCGTCACAGATGAGGACAGTGATATTGAACAGATTAACGATAACGCGGGTGATAAAGCGGTTACCGTTTCGGCGGATACGCTTGCATTGCTGAAGGCAGGCAAGCAGCTTGGCAAGGCAACAAGCAATGCTTTTGATATTGCGATTTATCCTATCGTAAAGGCTTGGGGCTTTACGGAGGATGATTATACCATTCCCACGCAGGAAACTCTGGATGAGCTTCTGCCCCTGACAAAGTCAAGCGATGTCACCATTGATGCGGATGCCTCTACGGTTTATCTGGAAAAGGAAGGCATGGCGGTGGATTTGGGCGGCATTGCGAAGGGTTATGCGTCTGATAAGCTGGCAGAATTGTTGAAGAAAAAGGGTGTGAAATCCGCGTGGCTTTCTCTGGGCGGCAATGTCTGCGCCATCGGCACAAAGCCGGACGGCAGTCCATGGAAAATCGCAGTGCAGGATCCTGCTGATGAAAATGCTTATGTCGGCGTGGTGGAAATCAGTGATGCCTGCGCGGTTACTTCCGGCGGCTATCAGAGATATTTTGAAGAAAATGGCAAGAAATACCATCATATTATCGACCCTGCAACGGGCAAGCCTGCGGAAAGCGGCTTAACCTCTGTCACGATTATCTGTGCAGACGGCACAAAGGCGGATGCCCTTTCCACAGCCCTCTATGTCATGGGTCTGGATGATGCGCTTGCTTATTGGAAAACACAGGATGATTTTGAGGTAATCTTCGTAACAGAGGATGGCGAGGTCGTTGCAACCGAAGGTCTGAAGGACAGCTTCACCTTCGATGATAAGAGCAATGATTACACCTATCGTGTTGCGGAAAGATAAGGAGGATGCACAATGGGCATTTTAAAGGTTGGTGTCGGTGCGGCACAGGGCGTTCTGGCAGATAGCTGGAGAGAATATTTCTACTGCGATGCCATGGATGTGGATGTGCTGGCAAAAAAAGGTGAACAACGGCAGTCCAAACGGGGCTTTAATACAAAAAAGAGTGAAAATATCATTTCCAATGGCTCTATCATTGTGGTCAATGAAGGGCAGTGCATGATGATTGT
>JBNMGO010000032.1:0-8682 GCA_050872285.1 Anaerotignum sp. | reverse complement strand
CCTGTGCTGAAACCAAGCTGTTGTTTCTTTTCCTCAATCTGGCAAACGCGTTCCAGAAGGGACTGCTTCTGTGTGAGCAGGCTGACGCCCTTTTCGACCTGTACGGTTTTTGTGACGAGAAGCTGTGTCACGGCAAGGGATTCATTATCCCAGTCCTCTTTGGTTTTATTTAAGTCCATTTTGGTATTTTTGAGTTCGGTCTGCTGATCCTCAAGGGTATCCCTCTGCCGGTCGGCAACATTATCCACCAGAGTTTCCATGCCGCTTGCAGTTTTGACCGCACCGGAAAGCAGTCCACTGGTAATGCCTGCCCAGACCTTATCGGTCAGCCCGGCATTTTCGCCCAATGCGCCCAGAACGCTGTTGATGGTATCCTGCCCCGCGCTTGCAGATGCACTGGCGTCCTTTTTTGCGTGCGCCGCGGAATTCTGCGAATCCTTCAAATCCTTCAGACCATCATCAATGGCACTTAAGCCTGCGGTTACCTTTTTCTGATTCAATTCCAGAGTGGTTTTCAGACGGTTATTTTTCACCACCAGTTCCTGAATTTCCTTCAGGGTCATAGGCTGTGTTTTTGTTTCCTCTGCGGTTGTGGGGGCGGTTGTTTTGGCATCCGCCGCAAGGGCAGGCACTGCCGCGCCTGTTGTCAATGCGCCTGTGACGAGAAGCGCACATGCTTTTTTATAGGGATAGAATTTCATATTCTGCACTCCTTTCTTATGCCTGCAGGGACGCAGGCTCTTCTTTCTCTGCAATGGGTTGATTTTTCTTCTTTTCTATGCGGTTGAGGCGAAGCTGCCAGATGACGCAGCTAAGCGCAAGGCAAACCACGATGATGCCGCAGAGAATGAGAAGCTCCTTTTTCACTGCGGAAAAGCCACAGCCCATCAGCGCGACATTGCGATAGCCGATGACGAAATGCGTCAGCGGAAAGACCTGCCCGATTTTCTGATAGAGCGCAGGCAGCGCCATGGTGGGCCATGTATAGCCGCTCAGCACCAGAGAGGGCGAGGTGAACACCAACGAGATGGACGTTGCGAGAACGGGGTTCGGCATGAAGGAGGAAAAGAACTGCCCCAGGGCAATAATCGACAGCAGGAACAAACTGCTGTAGACAAACCAAAGTGCAATGCTCCCCCTCATGGGAATATCATAGCCCCAACGGATGATGGCAGAGCAGATCGCCCACGCCAGAAGCGAGATCAGGAAATAGACCAGGCATTTCACAAGCACCTGCAAGGGGGCGCATTTGGAAACGCTTTGCATTTCATCCAGATAGCCGCTTTCCTTCTCCCGGACAAGGGAGATTGCCGCGAAATAAATCAGCACCTGCTGAACGGTTGCGGCAACGAAGCCATAGACCAGAAAATACGAGAAGTTATTCGTCGGGTTATACCACTGGCGGGTATAGAAGCTGACGGGGTTCATGGTCGCGAGGGCATCATCCACGGTTTCGCCCTTTGCCACAAGGCTTTTGACGGCAATCTGGGTAGAAACCGTGCCCAGAACCTCCGAGCCTTTGAGATTGATGGTACTGCCGTAACCCATATTGACGGCACTGGAGCCGAGAAGCACCTCTGCCTGCTGTCCCAGCTGCATTTTTCGGGTGAAATCCGCAGGGAAGATGAGACAGCCGACGATTTCGCCATCCCGCATGGCTTCGGCAATTTCGTCCTCATCGTTATAATAGCCAACGACATCGAAATACGGGGACTGGCGGAAGGCTTCGACCACCTCTCTGGTCTGCTTGGTATAGCTGTAATCCACCACGCCCATTTTCAAATCGGAAAAATAGCCTTTTCCGTAGCCGCTGCCGCAGATGCAGGTGACGAGAATCGGCACAAGCACCATCAGGACGAGAGAACGGGGGCGTTTCAGAAGATATTTCCATTCCCGTAAGAATAATTTTACTGCACTCATGCCTGCACCCCCTCTGTCTGTGTAGTCTGTTCTGCGGTTTTCTGCTGTTTCTGCTTCTTATCTGCGCGGCACACCTGCCACACAAAGACCACGAAGCTGAGCACAAAGGCACCTGCGCCAAGGGTTAAGAGCATGGCGCGGTTATGCTGTAAGGATGCGCGCTCAAAGCCGATGCCCATCAGAATGATATTGCGGACGGGACCGAGGTAGTGGGTAACGGGCAGATAATTCGCAATCTGCACGAGAAAATCCGGCATTTCCGTATGGGGCCACGAAAAGCCTGCCAGAACGAAAAACGGATAGGTCATTGCCATCAGCCACTGCATGGCGTGCAGCGAATTTTTGCAGAACAGCCCCAGAAGCGCGCCGAACCCAAGCAGGCAGAACACGAAGCAGCCGCTTAAAAGCAGGAAATCCTCCTGTGCGCCGCGCATGGGGAAGCTGTAGATTTTCATGATAACGGCATAATTCAGCAGAAGGTTGAAAAAGCCTGCAACGCCGTAGAAAAGCATTTTATCGAAATAATAGAGGATTGCATCCCGTTTGCGGAACTTGCCGGAAAGGATGCCGTCCTTCTTTTCATCCGCGAAGGAGCCTGCCACCGCGGAGAGGAACAGCTGATGATAAACCAGACCTGTAAGCCCAAGCCCCAGATACATCAGATAGCTGAACTGGGGGTTAAACCAGGGACGAAGCACGGTCGAAATCGGCATGACCTTTGCCGTACCCTCCGCAACACTGCTGCCGGAGGCAACATAGCTTTTGACGGCAATCTGCGAGGAAACGGTTTTCACGACCTGCATGACGGAAACAACCGCACTGTTGCCGACAAGGTTATTGGCACTATTAATGCCGACAAGCACCTCTGCCTGCTGTCCCAGCTGGAGGGAACGGGTATAATCCGCAGGGATGACGATGATGCCCTGCACCTCGCCCTCCTCCATTTTCTGCTTGGCTGTTTCCAGATCCTGCAGAACAAGAGTAACATCGAAACGGTCGGATTCATCAAAGGCACGAATCAGCTCTCTTGTTTTTGCGGAGGAGGACAGTTCCACCGCCGCCAGAGGGATATGGTTGACGATGCCGTTCTGGAAGGCACCGCAGACCACAATATTCATAAGAAGTGGGGCAACAAGGAACATGAAGATGCCCCTCGGTTCCTTTATCAGAAGCCAAAGCTCCCGAAAAAGCCCCTTGAAAAATGTCAGAATCATTTTTTCTCACCTGCTTTATCCAGGTCCACCTGCACCAGCATTCCCGGGTAAAGCATGATATCATCCTTCTCGGAAAGGGCGATTTTCACCTCGTATGTAACAACGTCCTGATCATTCAGTTCGTTTGTGGATTTTTTGGTTGCAAAATCAGGGCTTTTGCTGATATTGACGATTTTGCCATGGAAAACGGTATCGGGGTGTGCCTTGCTGGTCAGCGGAATCTGCTGACCAACCTTCAGCTTGCCGACTGCGTATTCATCCACATTCGCCATGACCCAACGGTCGCTGTAATCTGTGAGGGTAACAATAGTAGTACCGGAGCCGATGAGTTCCCCGAGAGAGGAGGAAATCATGGTAATCGTACCGTTGCAGGGGGCATACTGAGAGGTCTGCCCCAGATTGAGATTCACTTCATCCAGAACGCCCTGCGCCGCCGCAAGCTGTCCATTGGCTGCTTCATACTGCCCCTGTGCCGCCTGCTGCTGTGCTGCTGCCGCTGCGGCATCCAATCTTGCCGCTTCGAGCTGAGTTGTCAGCTTATCCATATTATCCTGAGAAACGGCATCCATGGCGTAGAGCTCCTGATATTTTGCATATTCGGTTTCCAGAAGCTTCACATTGGCATTTGCTTTTTCCACAACTGCTGCTGCGGCTTCTGCGGCATTTTTCGCCGCTTCGACCTGCCCTGCGGCTGCCTTCGCGGTTGCGGATGCCTGTGTCTGCTTTACCTCTACATCGCGTCTGTCTGTGGAGAACAGCAAATCGCCCTCCTTGACCTCCTGCCCTTCTTCGATGGGGATATCGGTCAGATAGCCTGCAATTTTCGCACGGACATAAACCTCTTTACATTCGACTGTGCCGGTGACAAAATTGCCCTCCTCTGCTGTTGTTTTCGTATCGTCTGTTTTTGTGCCGCAGGCGCTCAATACACAGCAGCCTGCCAGAAGCAGCGCCAACGCCTTCTTCTTTCCGTTTCGCATGTTTTTTCTCCCTTTCCTTTTTACATGATTTTTTATAATGATAAAATTCCGTATTTAAGCTATAAATTTAAGCGGTAAGCAATATTTGAAAAATGGGGTGCATGATTTTTTCCGTTAAGTCCATCATTTCTGCCTTGCTAAGGGGCATCCCCTCCGCGAGCCACTGCTTCACCATCCCCATGGCGCCGCAGGAAATGAAATGGCGGACATAATCCATCTGTCTGGGTTCCTCTCCCAGACCGCGTTCCTTTCGGATTTTCTGCCCCTTCTGCTTCATAATCTCCGTCAGCTTTTCGGCAAAGCGGTCACTGTTGGGATTGAGGAACAGACAGCGGCAGAGGTCTTGATTTTCGGCAATATAATCGCAGATTCTTCCGGTCAGGAGGGGCTCCCATGTGCTGTTTTCGCGGAAGGGGGTTTCCTCCAGCATGCGGGCAAAATCGCTTACGGTTTCTTCCTCCAGTTCCTCAAGCAAATCGAAGACATTATTATAATGAAGATAAAACGTCGCCCGATTGAGATCCGCCCTGTCGGTAATATCCCTTGCGGTGATTTCTGGGAAGGGTTTTTCCTGCACAAGGGCAATGAGCGCTTCGCGCATCCGCATTTTGCTGCGGATGACTCTGCGGTCCTGTTTTTCCAAGATGATGTTTCCTCCTTTCTCATATATTTTTATATTCCGTTTCGGATAAATTTTCCTGTTGATATCATAGCATGCCAGATAAAGATAATCAACAATTTTCGTTAAATAGAATATTTTTGAATATTTTTTCTCATGTTCGCAATTGTATACAATAGACAAAATACACTTCTGTTTTTCCCCGAAAGACAAGTATACGTCAATTTTACCAGACTTTTGTTTTTTCTGTCAAAAAATTTTGCTTCATTCTCCAAAATTTGAAGGTGGGACGAAAAAAATCCCGTTTTCGGTTGACGGGGGAAATGAAAGTGCTATAATTTCCCTATCGACCATGACCGCTTCATACGGACATGTGTCTATAACACAAAGTTAGGAGGCTTATCTATGGAAAAAAGAGTATACAACTTCTCAGCAGGTCCTTCCATGCTGCCCTTGGAAGTTCTGGAACAGGCACAGCGCGAACTGGTCTGTTACCCTTCAGCAGGCATGTCAGTGATGGAGATGAGCCACCGTTCAAAAACCTTTGAAAACATTCTGGAGAAGGCAAAGGCTGATCTCAAAGAACTGATGCACATTCCCGATAATTATAAAATCCTGTTCTTACAGGGCGGCGGCTCAACGCAGTTTGCGATGATCCCCATGAACCTGATGAACAAAAACAACAAGGCGGATTATGTGATCACAGGTCAGTGGGCGAAGAAGGCGGCGGCAGAGGCAGAGCGTTACGGCAAAGTAAACATCGTAGCATCCTCAGCAGATTCAACCTTCGACCACATCCCCACACTGGATCCTTCCAAATTCGACCCCGAAGCGGATTATTTTTATATCACACTGAACAACACCATTTACGGCACACGCTGGACGGAACTGCCCGATACAGGAAATGTGCCGCTGGTGGGCGATATGTCCTCTTCCATTCTCTCTCAGGAGATTGATATTACAAAATTCGGTCTTCTGTATGCAGGGGCGCAGAAAAACCTCGGCCCTGCGGGCGTAACGGTTGTTATCGTGAGAGAGGATTTACTGGGCAACGCCATGGATTTCACACCGACCATGCTGCGTTATGATATTCACGCAGAAAATAATTCTCTTTACAACACACCCCCGACCTACGGCATTTACTTCATGGGTCTGGTATTCGACTGGGTGAAACGGCAGGGCGGCGTTGCGGCACTGCAGAAAATCAACGAACGGAAAGCGGCTATCCTCTATGATTTCCTGGATCAGTCCGAGCTGTTCCGCGGCACGGTTGTAAAGAAAGACCGTTCCCTGATGAACGCGCCCTTCGTACTTCCTACGAAGGAGCTGGATGAAAAATTCATCAAGGAAGCAAAAGAGCATGGCTTTGAAAACCTGAAAGGTCACCGCACCGTTGGCGGCATGCGCGCAAGCATGTACAACGCGATGCCCATCGAAGGCGTGGAAAAATTAGTGGAATTCATGAAGAAATTCGAGATGGAAAATAAGTAAAATGCGAAAGGGTCGTGGCACACGACCCTTTTCTTATATCTGAAAAAAGGAGAGATAGTATGTATACCATTCGTACTTTGAACAACATTGCAAAAACAGGCCTGGCAAAGCTGCCCGAAAAGAACTTCGTGGTTGATGACAAGGCGGAAAACCCCGAGGGCATCATCCTGCGCAGCTTTGATATGCACAAGATGGAGCTGAACGAAAACCTCTTAGCCGTTGCACGCGCAGGTGCAGGCACAAACAACATCCCCATTGAAAAATGTACACAGAAAGGCGTTCCCGTATTCAATACGCCGGGGGCAAACGCAAACGCCGTAAAGGAACTGGTTCTGGCAGGACTGTTTGCATCCTCCAGACGCATCATTGCCGGCGCAGTCTGGGTGCAGGGACTGAAGGACAACTGCGAAAACGTGGAAAAAGCCGTTGAGGCAGGCAAAAAGGAATTCACCGGCCCTGAAATTGCAGGGAAAACATTGGGTGTTATTGGTCTGGGTGCGATTGGCGTACAGGTTGCCAATGCAGCGTTGGACTTAGGGATGGAGGTAATCGGCTACGACCCCTTCCTTTCCCTCGAAAGCGCATGGCACTTATCCCCCAACGTGGTGCATGAGGAATCCATGGAGGAACTGGTTGCGAAGGCGGATTACATTACGCTGCACATTCCTCTGAACGATAAGACAAGAAACACCTTTGACGAAAAGCTGTTTGCGGTGACAAAGCCCGGCGCACGCCTGCTGAACTTTGCAAGAGGCGGTCTGGTGGACAATGCGGCACTGAAAAAAGCCATTGCGGACGGCATCATCGCACGCTACATGACAGACTTCCCTTCCGAAGAGCTGCTGGGTGACCCTGCGAACATCATCGTAACCCCTCACCTGGGCGCATCCACACCTGAATCCGAGGAAAACTGTGCGATTATGGCGGCGCAGGAAATCAGAGAATATCTGACCTACGGCAATATCAAAAATTCCGTAAACTTCCCCAACTGCGTGGTGCCCTATAACGGCAAGCCCCGTATCACCGTATGCCACCAGAACATCGTAAACATGATTGGTCAGCTGGGTGCTGTTTTCACAAAATACGGCGTGAACATCGACAAGCTGGTGAACAACTCCAAGGGCGACCTTGCATACAATATCGTAGTATGCGACAACCTGCCCGAAAATATCGACGATATGATCAAAGACCTGTATGCCATCAATACGGTATTGAAGGTTCGTATTCTTGACTAAGAAACAGAAAAAACAGCAGCCCGAAAGAGCAGTTCCAAAGGAGGAAAATTATGGCAACCATCAGACCCTTTATGGCAATCCGCCCGGCAGAGGCTTACGCAAAGGACGTAGCCGCCCTGCCCTATGACGTAATGAACAGCGAAGAAGCAAGAGAAATGGTAAAGGACAAACCCTGGTCCTTCCTGCACGTTGACAAGGCAGAGGTTGACCTGCCGAAGGATATTGACGTTTACAGCCCTGCGGTTTACGCAAAGGCAAAGGAAAACCTCGAAAACATGATTCACAACGGGATTCTGGGGCAGGATTTACTGCCGAACCTGTATCTTTACCGCATGACGATGAACGGCAGAAGCCAGACAGGTCTGGTTTGCTGCACGGCTGTGGATGAATATATTGACGGGACAATCAAGAAGCATGAGCTGACACGCGCGGACAAAGAGGCTGACCGCATCCGCCATGTGGATACGCTGAACGCAAACACAGGCCCGATTTTCCTGGCTTACAAGGAAAACAAGGATGCGAAGGCAATCATTGACGGCTGGACAGCGGCAGTGAAGCCTGTTTATGATTTCGTTTCCGAGGACGGGATTGGACACACCGTATGGGTGATTGACAGCGATACGGAAATCGGGATGCTTGTGGAATCCTTCAAGAATGTGAAAAATCTTTACATTGCGGACGGGCACCACAGAAACGCATCTGCCGTAAAGGTGGCACTGAAGCGCAGAGAAGCAAAGCCCGATTACACCGGCGAGGAAGAATTCAACTATTATCTGTCTGTACTGTTTGCGGCGGATGATTTATATATCATGGATTACAACCGCGTGGTAAAGGATCTGAACGGCTACAATTCCGAAGAATTCCTGAAGGAAATCTGCAAGAAATTCACCGTAGAGCCTTACGCAGGCGAAGGCCCTTACCACCCCGAGGCACTGCACACCTTTGGGCTGTATCTGGACGGGAAATGGTTCAAGATGACGGCGAAGGAGGAAATCATCACAGACGACCCTTTTCTGGGACTGGATGTTTCCATTTTGCAGAAGGAGTTGCTGGAGCCGGTACTTGCCATCTGCGACCCCAGAACCGACAAGCGGATTGATTTTGTCGGCGGGATTCGCGGATTGGAAGAACTGGAACGCAGAGTGGACAGCGGCGAGATGAAACTGGCGTTTTCCATGTCCCCTACTTCCATGGAGGAACTGATGGATGTGGCGGATGAGGAT